>JABCSP010000431.1 GCA_018238825.1 Candidatus Thorarchaeota archaeon
GTAGCAAAATAATGAAAGCCGTTCTCATAGGCGATGGTGCCGTAGGAAAAACGAGCATCCGCCGCAATTATCTCGGAGAAGATTTCACCGAAGGTCACATTGCTACGATTGGCGTAGATCTGGCAACTAAACGTGTTCTTTTCGATCAGGAAATCGTGAAATTTATTATCTGGGATTTAGCTGGCCAGCCTACATTTGAGAAGGTCCGTGGACATTACTATTCTGGGTGCAATGGAATATGCTTGGTCTACTCTGTAACAGACCGTGATTCTTTTGACAACGCCAGCAAATGGCTAGTCGAGGCTTTCAAGAATATGGGGCCACTTCCACCCACAGTAATCATTGCAAACAAGATTGATTTGCGTTACACCACTGACAAGTCCAAATACGTCACAACTGAAGAAGGGGAAGAATTCACCAAGTACTTCATTGAGAAGCTGGGTGTACCTGCTATTTATCGCGAAACCTCAGCTCGGACTGGTTCTGGCATTCAAGATACTTTCACTGAATTGCTACGAATGATGTCTGACGTTGCAGGTGAGAAAGAAAGCGCGCACTTCATAGGCTAAGTGAGATCTCTTTTTTTATCCGTCCCAATCAAAACGGTTATTAGAATTCAGATGACAACATTAACTATCGTTAAAGATTTATCTGAGTGAGTAGTATGAATGAGGAAGCTGACAGCGAGAAGACAAGGTTATCCATGAAGATTGAAGGTATGCACTGTGCTTCATGTGTAACCTCAATCGAGAAAACTCTACTTTCTCAAGATGGTGTAATAAAAGCCACAGTAAGCCTTCTGGATGAAAAAGCGGTTGTTGAATACAACCCGGATTCTGTAAATCGTGCGGAATTGGAGAAAGCTGTAGATTCTACAGGTTATCGCGCAAGAAGATCAACAATGACTCTTACAATTTCGGGAGAACCAACAGAAGCCAATTGGTTTCAGATAACAGATTCATTGAACATAGTACCTGGAGTGATTTCAACTAAGACATTTCCAGAATCGAAGCGACTACTATTGGATTATGATGACGATCTTGTCACTTTCAAGATTATTAGAAAAACGCTCAAAGAACTCGGATTTGATATTGAATCTTCAGAGGGTACTGATGGGGATAGGGAATCTCTGGCACGCGAGAAGGAAATTAGATACTACTCAATTCTCTTTACATTTTCTCTGATTCTTAGTACACCTGTAGTACTTCTTCATTTTGGTGTTCTTGATGCACTCATTCCTGCTGAAGAAATGCGAATGCTCTTCATGTTTCTGCTCTCTACTCCTGTCCAGTTTATTGGTGGATACCCATTCTATAAAGCTGCACTACGAGGATTGAGGTATTTCAAGACAAACATGGATACTCTAGTTATGCTAGGTACAACTGCTGCATACTCTTACTCTGTAGCAACCACTTTTGTTCTAGTAGGATACGCTCCATTTTATGATGCCTCTGTTCTATTGATCACTTTCATCCTTCTAGGACGTACACTTGAATCAGTGGCAAAGGGACGAACATCTAAGGCGATCCGCGGCCTAATGGACCTTCAAGCTAAAGTCGCGACTGTCATCAGGGATGGCGAAGAAATGACCCTCCCCATTGTAGATGTTGAAGTAGATGACATAGTATTGATCCGACCCGGTGATAGGGTGCCTGTTGATGGTACGGTTCTTGAAGGAAAGTCATCGGTTGATGAGTCGATGATAACTGGAGAAGCATTGCCAGTTGCAAAGAATGTTGGTGATTCAGTCATTGGTGGTACCGTGAATAAGAATGGTGTCCTCCGAGTTAGAGCTATGAAGGTTGGCCAGGATACTGTACTTTCTCAGATTGTGAAAATGGTAGAAGAAGCGCAGACGAACAAACCTCCAATTCAACGAAAAGCTGATGCAATCGCTGGAGTGTTCACCCCGGTTGTTCTGGTAATAGCAGTAGCCACGTATCTCTTCTGGGTATTTGTGATGAATGTCAGCTGGACATTAGCATTGAACTTCTCAATTGCTGTCTTAGTTGCGGCTTGTCCGTGTGCTCTTGGTCTTGCCACTCCTACTGCAATTATGGTAGGTATAGGTAAAGGGGCACAGTATGGAGTTCTCATTAAGACGGGCGAATCTTTGGAAACTATACCCGTTATTGATACAATTGTATTCGATAAGACGGGAACACTAACTATTGGTCGGCCAACAGTAACTGATATCCTTGTAACTGGTAATGCCAATGAAGAGGCGGCTCTCCGCCTTATCGCTGCAGTTGAGAAGAATAGTGAACATCCGTTAGCTGAGGCTGTAGTTTATTATACTGAGGAGAAGGGTATTGATATTCCAT
>JABCSP010000432.1 GCA_018238825.1 Candidatus Thorarchaeota archaeon
TCTCCTACATTACTAAGAGACCTGTCTCGTTCATCAAGATGGAATAAACCCGAGTCTTTTATGAGCCAAGGTCCAAAATAGAACTCCATGATGGTTATTGGAAGAACAATAATGCTTGCCAGCATTAAGAAGATTCCACTTGGTATGATCTGTGAGGTATCAGCAACCATTAGATCGAATCCAAGCACAGTGAGAGAAATACCAACAACAAGAATTGAACCATAAAGAGACCTTCTAAGAACCGTATTCATAGATTGATCTTGAGGTTCTGGACTAAGGAAGTATTCCCCTGTGCTTCTCTTTGCAAAGCGATGAATGCGTAGAGGAAGGTTTACGATGCGAGGCCAACGAATCATTAGTACTGAAATGATAATTGCAATTACAGTAGCTGCAACGGATGCAAGAATCATGTACATTGTGTAGCTGACCAATTTGCTAGGGTCTACAATATAGATTTGAGCAAAGGTAAGGAGAGAGATTACACCCCAAGTTGATGCAATAAGAATAATGACAGAACCAAGCATACCTAAGAGTATCTGTTGATTGCTCAAACTAGCGGTTTCTTCAAGTTGACGCGAAAATGCTTTCATCGAATCAGATTTTCCTTCCACTACAATCAACCAAAATTTGTAGCACAACCTCACACATAAGGATTCTTCACATTGATTGTGGTCTAGAAATGAATACTATGCTGGAAAAAATCCACATAAATCAAGCATATCTAGCACAATAACAATCTTATAGGATAAACAAAGAATTAAGCTGTGTTCTAGCTATACAGTCAAGGCTTATGTCTTGATTAGCTTAGTACATATCCCACGAGGTCAATTAGAACGTAGTGATTGAATATGGTTTTAGGCTACGAAGTTCTTGAAGATGGAACCCTGAATGAGGTAGAACTTTCCAAGGATGATCTTACATCTACCATTGTTGTTTGTGTTGTAGATGACGAAACAAAGAGCATCTATCTCTGGAAAGGAAGTCAAGCAGGAGTCAGAAGAAAATTCATTGGTGCACGGGTTGCAACGAACCTTAGAACGGAATATGGATTTCAGTTCAAGGTAAGGTCTATCGACGAAGGAGAAGAGCCACCTACATTCTTCACTGCGTTAGATGGTACAACTGTTGCGACACGAGTATTAAAACCGGGTGAAAAATCACCCCCACCAGCACCACCAAGACCAAAGAAGGACCCTGTATCTAGCACAGCTAGCACTCCTTCAACACCTCCACCAACTCCTAAACCAAGAACAGAGCCTGCATCAACACCCAAGACTACACCGTCCCCCAAACCTCCAGCTCCTAAACCAAGCCCTGCACCAGCATCTGCATACAGAACATCAGCACCTGTAACTGCGGCACCACAGGGAATGGTAGAGGAAATGATCAAAGAATTGGAAACAATGGATCCCCCAGAAGGATACCAAAGAGAACTAGTGATTGTCTATAACGATCTATACACTGTCGCAGAGCACAGGACTGCGGTTTTCGGCCAAGAAAAAATCGAAAGGCGAATTGAGAAAGTCAAAGACCCCCCAGAAGGTACTTTCATGGCGGAAGGATTTATTCCTAGAGTCATCGTCAAAGACGGCAGAGTACTCGGCATCGAACTATTGAAGGGTACTCCTGATGCGATTCTAAGTCCAATTAAAGCTGAAATGAAGGAACGACTAAGCGACTTAATCACCTTCTTCAAGAGCGAAACTAATGAAACAGATGCTCCAGCCAAAAAAGGCAAAGGCAAAGGAAAGAAGGGAAAAAAACTCGTAGCAAAATAATTAATGATTATCTAGAACAATTCAAGAGGGAAATTATATGTCACAACACCTAGACCCCGCCAAAGAGAAGGAGCTAGTTGAGCTCTTAATGGGACTAACGAACTATGCAGATTTGGATGCAATTGCAGTTGTTAGCAAACAAGGAGTCAAGCTAGCGTACTTTGCAACTGAGGAATCTGATACAGATCCAGATCTCATGGCCGCAGTTAGTGCAGCACTTCTTATGACTGGAGACATGGCAGCTACAAAACTCGGTCTCAATGAACTCTACGAGGTTGTTGTTCGAGGTAAGGATGGTTTTGTGGTTCTCTCACATGCTGGTGAGTTCTTACTTATGGGTTCTGCAAGAGATTTGACATCGATGGGCCTTGCAGTTACTCAGATGAGGAAATATGCTCGAGAAGTTGGAGAACTTCTGAGCCAATAGCAAACTAGAAGCTGTGCCCTAATTTGTTTCAGCAAACATGAGTAGGTGAGTGTGAACTAAAAATTAACTCATACTTTTCCGTCTAAGATAGATGATAGCAGCTACCAATCCAACTCC
>JABCSP010000433.1 GCA_018238825.1 Candidatus Thorarchaeota archaeon
TGCTGAGGCAGGTCGTCGGATTCAGTTCCTTCATGAGTTCAACAAGTCACCATTCCAGCAGTTCTCCTTCCTAAAGAAGAATGAGGAGGATGGATACTGGTACTATGACAATCCAGACGTACAACTTCCTCTAGTATTTTCTCTAATGGCTACAAAGGATGAGTAGTGGATTCACTGACTGACAACCAGTATATGTTTATTATATCATAAAATTGGCCCTCATCCTGTGAAACATAATGGGTTCCCAAAAACGGATAACATACAGTGCAATGGTCATCATGTTTGCATTAATAGTGAGTTCCATTTACACCATGCCTGTTGAAGCCACTGAACCTGAGGATATCGTACTTGAATATGATTTTGATTCTCAGACTCTTACGGTGAATGTTTCACACTATGTTGCAAACACGAAGACTCACTATATTGAAACCATTGAGATAAAGAATAATGATATTTCCGTTCTCAACAGAACGTATGTGAATCAGACATACAACTGGGGCATGTACGACTCGTTCGCTGTTTCAACAGCCGTGGATGATAATCTTACTGTAACTGCAACATGCAAGAAGGGATATTCTCTCACTAGGTGGTTGATTGTTTCGTCCACCACCTCAACTATTACAACAACAACAACTACGACAACTACAACAACCAATACAACAGATGGTACAGAATCACCCGAAACTGCCCTGGATGTAAGTCCTGTAATCATTGTTGGAATTGCGCTCGTTATTTTCTTCATCTTATTCTTTGCTTGGCTTGAACCCGATCGTTTTCCTGGTGGTTCAAGAATAAGAGCTGGACTAGTATGGTTCTGGGAAAAGGTAAGAGGAGGAATCTCTTGGTTGGGAACCGCGATTGGTGGCCTATTTCAGCAAATCAAAGGTAAAGTGAGTTCAAAATAGTTTGGTCAAAACTATTCTTAGTTTCCATGATATCATGCAAAGTACGTCTGGTCGTAGGGGGCTCTCTCAGATTTCTTCTTTGGAGGTGGTTTTGGCTTTCGCTCCGTCAGTGCATTTGCCAATCTACCATTGCTCAGAATTCTAGTTACATTGTATGAGTTTGCGCCGCTCTTCCCAGCTGCCTCTATTGAATCTAACAATTCACTCTGGTATGGAGGTGTAAGATATTGATTGACAATTGATATCATCTCGTTCATTCTTTGTATTGTTCTCCGTTGCCTTCGCTGGTACCAGTATGCATAGGATCCACCACTCGTTCTTTGTTTCCATCTGTCTGCCTCTTTTCGTAGCTTGTCGATCTTCTTAGCAAAGAACTGATGGACTGCACTCATCTGACCCACTCCCTTTATTTCCAACATCTTGGTGACTGCAATCCGAGAAGGTCTATCGTAGCCTATACGCTTGAGGATATCAGCAACTTGGGTTTGAACTGCATCCTTTCCATCTTTACCTAAATCGTACAAGGCCATGACTGACGATCTTACAACAGGTTTGCTCTTGTGCGTGAGATATGGAGTGAGTAGGTCTACCATTCCTGTTGGTTCTTGATTTCCTAGTGCTTGAATTGCAGTAGCCTTGACAGTATTCCCACCTTTTTCTACAAGATTGAGGAGGACCTCTTTGCTTGTGGGTGAGAATATTCTACCGATTGCTGTGATGGTAGCCTCAAGGTCTTTTGTTAGTCGGCGTTGTGGGAGTTTCACTTGCTCCTTCAGAGGGTCAATTGACGAAAGATGACCTACATTTCCAAGGGCCCCTGCAATACTGATTCTCACACGTCTGTTCTGTTCAAGGGTAAATCTATGGTGGAGAAAGGGTAGGACTCTGGAATCTCCAGTGCGACCAAGCTTTCGTGCAGCTGTGCTCCGATTACCTGGAACCTTATACAGTGCAAGACGAACCGCATCTGCGAGAATATTTGCTGTTTCTTTCGTGCATCTACTCTTGAAGATTGGACTGCTTCCGAGAGTTCGGTATCGTTTGTCCATATCAACTTCTGATGCAAACTGTCCTGTGAGGCCTTTCAGTGCCTGTGCAGCAGTATCAGTGATTCTCTCATCGAGCCAGGTGCTCCGTCGATAGCGACGCCATCCATATCCCGTTGTTGTTGTATTTTCGTGTGGTTTAGACCCCTCAATCATCAGGATTGTGAACCCATAGAAGGTTCCTAGCACGTCAATCCTCGACGGGTTCTTCTCAAGTTGTTCAAGCTCGCGCTTGCGTGCTTCGATGACATCCCCCACTAGGATTGCGTACGGGGTCTCTGCCATCGCTTCGACGTTAAGAAAGTAGGTGTGCTTCTCCGCTATCTGTTCTTTCAGAATCTCCATTGATCGAATGACTGCATCAAGTC
>JABCSP010000434.1 GCA_018238825.1 Candidatus Thorarchaeota archaeon
AAAGTATGACCTGTTCTTTTTGCGAAGCGTTTGATATCTTCTTCCGCCGCTGCATCATCTGCTAAGATTTCTAACACCTCACCTGGTTTAATGCTTTCAATGGCTTGTTTCGCCTGAAATAGTGGTTGAGGACAGAATAACCCCACACAATCTAGGCTTTCAACTGGTTCTACATCATCGGTCACTGACATCACCTATCACAATAAACTATAGTTAATTATTATCTTATAACTCTATTCAATTGAGCTGAAAATATTGGTCTATTGAGCTTCTTTTTATCGTGGTTTTATGTTTGAACAAAATCGTACTGAAGCTGATTAAGATGGTCAAGAAAAGTCGGGCTGCTGTGATTCCTAAACCCAGTGCTCCCCTCGTTATTGAAGAGTATGAAATACCAGAGCTTGCACCAGGTGCAGCTCTATTGAAAGTTGTAAATGCCGGTGTATGCGGCACTGATGTGCATCTCTGGCATGGAAGACTTGCTGAGGTTCCATATCCGTTGATACCTGGTCATGAGGTTGTGGGAACCATTGAAGCGATTGGTCCGCGAGCTGTCAAAGACCTAGATGGGAATGAGTTGAAAATTGGTGATAGGGTAACTTTTCATGATGTCTACGGTACGTGCTACAAGTGCTGGAACTGTCTAATTGCTAAAGCACCAACCAAATGTATGAATAGAACTGTGTACGGAATAACCATGGATTCAACGAAATATCCTCATCTAATCGGAGGGTATAGTGAGTACGTCTATCTCTCACCAGGAACGCACATAATCAAGATTCCCGATCATGTAAGTTTTGATGGTGCTAGTGCTGTTGGTTGCGCCATGCCAACCGCTGTACACACCGTTTTGCGCAGTCCTCTTACATGGGGTATGAACGTTGCAGTACAAGGTTCTGGACCTGTTGGTTTGATGATTGCTGTACTTGCACTAATTAGCGGAGCTTCTACAGTAACAATGATTGACAAAGCGAAGAACCGACTTGAGCTTGCTAAGAAATTTGGGGTCACTCATACACTCAATATTGGTGAAACCACATTAGAGGAGCGCAAGCAAGCACTAGTTGACATTGCAGGAGGCCGCGGTCCGGATATTGTCTATGAAGCAACTGGAAATGCTCTTGCCATTCCTGAGGGTATCGAACTAGTTAGAGAAGGTGGTGCATATTCTATCTGTGGACAGTACACCGATAGTGGTACAGTCGAAATTAATCCTCACCTAATGAACCGTAAGCACCTTGATATCAAGACTGTTTGGGGTTCAGAAACTCTCCATGTCTACCGTGGTGTCAAGACAATTGCAGATAATTATGATAGGTTCCCATTTGATTCTCTGGTCACTCACAAGTTTAGTCTTGATGATGCACAGAAAGCATTAGAAACCCAGGAGAGTCATGTATCCCTGAAAGCTGTCATCCAACCTAATGAATGAAAACAGGAGATTCAACCATGACATTCAGTCTTCAAAAAGCAAAATGCGAACAGACAACTGCTCTATTGAGAGAGCTGGATATCGATGCCTGGCTTGTGTGGGTCCGAGAGACCTCACAGATATCTGATCCTGTCTTGGAACTCATATCCGGTGGTGATGTGGTCTGGCAGTCTGCATTTCTTTTTACGCGACAGGGTGAGAAAATCGCCATTGTTGGAAATTTCGATCGTGATGGTGTAGTAGCTCAGAATCTCTTTGACCAGGTAATTCCTTACACACAGGGGATTAAGGATGAATTGATTCGCCAACTAGATGTATATGACCCTTCAAAAATAGCGATCAATTACAGTACAAATGATGTTGCAGCAGATGGCCTTACTGTAGGAATGCACATGATTCTACAAGATTATTTGAAAGAAACATCCTATGCAAATCGATTGATATCCGCTGAGACTCTAATTCAGAAACTTCGGGGCAGAAAAACCACTGTGGAGATTGAGCGAGTAAAGAACGCAATAGCAATTACTGAAAAAATCTACCACGCAGCTGAAAGTTTTGTAAAACCAGGTATGACCGAGATTGAGATATACAACCTCTTCCACCAAGAAATGGACAAACATGGTGTCACTAGCGCTTGGAACGATGATCACAATCCTGCTGTAGATGCGGGACCTACGAAGCGATTTGGTCATGCTGGCCCATTAGAAAATAAGACCAAACCGGGTCACCTTCTTCATTTTGATTTTGGAGTTCGGTATAAGGGATATTGTTCAGATATTCAACGGATGTTCTTTTTTGGCAAAGAAAAAGACGTTCCTGAGCAAATCCAGAGCGCATTTGATACTGTACGTGATGCGATTGTCGCTGCATCAGAATTCAT
>JABCSP010000059.1 GCA_018238825.1 Candidatus Thorarchaeota archaeon
AATGTTATTCCCCACGGTTAGGATATTTCAGATTGTTTTAAGCCTGATGTTATAATATCAACTTCACGGGGAGAACGTTTTTCACTGGGTCATTTACACAGCGCACGCTAGGCGAATCTGATGGAAGAAGACAATGGACGTTCATTCAACTGCGCTGAGAGTGTTTTGATTCGTGTAAACAGAGAGTTTCCACTTCCTGGATACAACTCATCATGTATGAGGATAACATCAGTTTTGGGTGGTGGCATTGCTGGATATGGTGAAGTTTGTGGTGCTGTCAGTGGTGCAGTAGTTAGTCTGGGTCTTATGCTAGGTACAAATGGAGATGAACCTGTTGATGATTTTAAATTGAAACGCACCCAAGCTCGAAGTGTAGTGAAAGAATTCTTGCAAGAATTTACTGATTGCTGGGGTTCCGCACAATGTAGACACTTGATCGCAATGGATGAAGGTAAACGTAAACCGGTTGGGACGCTCAGGTCCGAAGAAGGTCCTCCAAAAAATCTCTGTAACGAGTACGTAGATTGGTCCACTAGGAAGATGCATGAAATACGCAATTCCATTGAATGATTCTCTCAATATCGGTCTAAATAGCCCAGAAACTAATCATCACAACACAGAAGTGCATCCAAATATAACTGATAACCGACCAATGTGAGATGATGCCTATGCGAATATGGAGTGATGATTTTTCTGAAGGCCAACCTATTCCAGAGAAGTGTGCCTATAGAAATGAAAATCTGAGTCCACATCTAGCTTGGGAAGATGTTCCAGATGGCACAAAGAGCCTTGCACTTTTCTGTAATGATCCTGATGCACCAGTAGGAGATTGGATACACTGGCTCGTTCATGGAATTCCTGCTGGAGTTCAGGAAATAGCATCTGGTGGACGACCTCCCGGAGTTCAAGTCCCTAATGATTTTGGGATATCTGATTGGGGTGGTCCCGCTCCTCCTTTTGGCACTCACAGGTATTTCTTCACACTCTACGCTCTTTCAGTACCTGCATTAGAAAATGTAGATATGAATAGCTTTCAGGAGATGTGTGAGAAACACAAGATAGAATCAGCTCAAACAATTGGTACTTATACTAAAGAATAAGTGCCAATTTCAACAGGTCAAAGGGAGATTCAATCTGTTTTCAGCTTGGACTAAATACAAAGGTACTGATTTCGATGTGTGGAAATTTACTTGAAACACGAGATTTACGTGTTGAGGTCAATGGCGTGCCAATTCTTGGCGGAGTCGATCTAGAATTCAAACCTGGATTAGTTTACGCAATCTTAGGACCGAATGCGTCGGGAAAATCCACACTTGCTAAAACGATTATGGGGTTACCTGAGTACAAGATAACTGGTGGCGACATTCTCTACAATAATGAATCAATTCTACGTAAGACGATTACCGAACGTGCACAGTTGGGCATTGCCTATGCGTTCCAAACACCACCAAGTATCTCTGGTGTAAAACTTGATGACTTCATCTGTCGAATTTGTCCTGACTATCAGTGTAAAGCAGAATCTGACACGCTGATGGGTGAAACATGTGCCAGCAAAAATGACCTATACGATAATTTTGAACGATTGGGGATTAGGAATCTGGCTAAGCGTGACCTGAATGATGGTTTCTCAGGTGGTGAATCAAAGAGAAGTGAGCTCTTCCAAGTTCTTTCAATGCGCCCAAAGATAATGTTTCTTGATGAACCAGATAGTGGTCTTGATTATGATTCACTAAAGGTTGTAGGTCGTGAACTGAGGACGCTTCGAGAGAAAGGAGATACTACCCTTGTAATAATCAGTCACCATCGATATGTCCTAGAATTTCTTGAAGTTGATAAAGTGTATATCCTCCAGCAAGGCAGACTTGTCTATACCGGAGATATGAGTGACATCCCAGCGCTTGAAGAGAAGGGATATGAGAAATTTCTATCAGAGGTGATTGGCTGATGACTTCTGATGATATGAAGAAGCGTGCAGAATCAGCCAAGGAGAAGCAAGCTCAATACGGTGAAGATATTGATCTTGATAACTACGAGTATGCAGTATCAGAACCCAGTGAGATAGAATCGATAGATGATGTGTCTCCTGAAGACCAATCATTGGTGAGGGAAGTCGGTTTTGATACATCTCAAGAGAACGTGTCTGGTTCATTCATTCAGTTTGATACCGAAAGCATTCTTGCTGATGTCTTATTGACCCAAGAAGGCTTGGAAGTACTTCCAATGAGTCAGGCACTCAAGCAATATGATTGGCTGAAAGAATATCTTTGGAAAGCCGTTCCAGTAGATGTTGACAAATACACTGCTAGGAGTGAACTTGAGATATATAATGGCTATTTCATTCGAGCTAAGGCTGGAACTAAGATTGCTATGCCTGTCCAAAGTTGTCTGATTATGAAGAAGAACCAAACAGTCCAAAATGTTCACAATATCATTATTGCTGAAGAAGGGTCTGAGTTACACATCATAAATGGGTGCGCCACACCCTCCAATGTTGAACAATCATTGCACTTAGGGGTCACCGAGTTCTATGTGAAGAAAAATGCTCAACTAACTTTCACTATGGTCCATAGATGGAGTGAGAAAACAGATGTGCGCCCTAGGTCTGCTGCTATTGTAGAAGAGAATGGTACATACATCTCCAGCTATGCACTTCTCAGTCCACTCAAATCTATTCAGACCTTTCCAAAAGTTCGTCTTTTTGGGTCTGGTGCCAAATCTGACCTCTATTCAATTGTTTATGGTAGCAAGAAATCAAAGTACGATATAGGAGGTCTCCTGAGTCTTGAGGCTCCAAGAACCAGTGGAAAAGTGATATCACGGTCAATTGCTACGGATTCATCGGAGATTATCGCGAGAGGTGATCTTGTTGGTCTCTCCGGACAAACAAAGGCACGCTTGGAATGTGACGGTCTCCTGATTAGCGATTCTGCAGTTATCAGAGCTGTTCCAATGCTTGCGGCTCATGCTGAAGGTGCAGAGCTTAGTCATGAAGCTACCGTTGGCAAGGTTGGAGCTGAGCAACTGAACTATCTAATGAGCAGAGGACTTAATGAAGAAGAGGCTACCTCTCTTATCATTCGTGGATTTGTTAAACTGAAGGTACCAGGTCTTCCACCCGCCCTTCAGAGTTCAATTGATGATGCAATCAAGATGAGTCTTGAAGGTGGTATGTAACAAACTGACCTATTATTTCGGAACAATTTCCTTCATACTCGAAGGCATGTACTTGTGTAGGGCTTGTGGGATTTTTACACTACCATCATCCTGCTGATAGACTTCCAATATGGCAACCATGGTTCTCGGATTTGCAACTATTGTGCTGTTTAGAGTATGAAGGTAATCTTTCTCAGTGCCGCCTTTCTTGAGCCTGTATTTGATATTCAAACGAGTTGCTTGGTACGCCGTACAATTACTACAAGAACCACCCTCTCGATATTTTTGCTGGCCTGGCATCCATAGCTCGAGATCATATTTCTTAGCTGCTACAATCCCAATATCCCCAGTGCAGACATTTACAATTCGGTAGGGCAATTTCAGAGCCTGAATGTATTCTTCTTCGTTCTTGATTAATTCTTCATGAATCTTCCAGGACTCTTCTGGGAGGCTGAATACAAATTGTTCAACCTTATTGAATTGATGAACCCTGAAGATTCCCTTCGTATCCTTTCCATGAGACCCTGCTTCTTTCCTGAAACAAGTACTAACTCCCGCAAATTTGATTGGGAGTTCAGCTGGTTCGAATATGTTATCCATATGCATTGCAACCATCGGATGTTCAGAAGTCGCAATAAGATAGAGATCTTCCCCCTCAATCTTGTACATCACATCTTCAAAATCCGCAAGATCAGTCACACCCTCGTAAGGTGCACGTCGCATCATAAATGGTGGATAGAGTGGAGTATATTCCTTCTTGATTAGCATTTCAAGAGCCATCTGCTGCATTGCAATATCTAACATAACTAACTCATTCTTAAGATAGTAGAATCTAGACCCTGCTATTTTTGCTGCGCTTGAAATATCCCCAATATCCAGTGAGTCTAATAGATCTACATGACTTTGTACATCGAATTTGAACTCGGGTTTTCCACCCCATTCCTTGACTACTTCATTATCCTCATCATCTGCACCGTAAGGTACACTCTCATGAAGGATATTGGGTATTCCCATCTGTATTCTTTTTAGTTCACTCTCAAGATTCCCTGTTTCAGTTTCTACTGCTGCGATTTTCTTGTTAACTTTCTCAGCACGCTTCATTACCTCTGAGGCATCCGATCCATCTTTCTTTAATTTACCAACCTCCCTTGAGAGGCTGTTGCGTTGTGTTCTGAGGTCCTGAATATCTCTCTTAAGAAATCGAACTTTTTCGTCTAGCTCTAATAAACGATCAAATTCCTCGAGCTTAGCTTTGTTTCTCCGACGTTCTAGGTCCTTTCGAATTAAATCCACATTATCTCGGATGAATCGGATATGCAACATTGACCTTTATCACCTGTATCGATGGTCGTGATACATCCCAAGTTGTGTCTATTGATAAGTTATTTCCTCAATACTTGAGAAGTTATCATCTTGCTCTTTCAATGGCTCTCTTGTAGACATCTTCAATGAGACCTATCTGATTATGCCACGAGTAATCCTTCTCAATCTTTTCTCTACAACGAGCACCCATAGATAATCTCTTTTTCTTATCCTCGGCAAGTATCCTCATACCCTTGACTACTGCAGACACACTATCAGGTTTCACTAAGATTCCTTCGTCCTCACGAATTAATCGTACTGTTTCACCGATAGCTGTAGTAATCACAGGTAACCCGCAACCCATTGCCTCCATGACACTTAGACCTAGCCCACCGATATTTTGTGGAATTACAAATGCATCCATTTTTTGAAGAATTTCTGGAATCTTATCATGATCAATTGCCCCTAACCAGCAAACTGAGCCATCATCTGTGCAATTATCCACTTGACTCTTTAACATTCCATCTCCTATCACTGTCAGACGCGATTTTGGATTTTCACTGTGATATTCTTGGAATGCATCAAGTAGAATGTGAACCCCTTTGTCATAGCTGAGCCTTCCTACATAGACAAAGTCAATTGTATCATCATCTAGGTTCTTATTGTTTCCAGGTTTGAAGAGGCTGGTGTCAACACCATTTCGAACTACTGTGAGTTTATCCTCTGAAAATCCTTGCTCAATGAAGTATGGCTTTTGAGACGGGTCTACAAGAATTACTTCATCATACTTTCTGCTTGCAAAAAGGGATGCTTTCCATGCGATTCCAAAGAGCGTCGAGTATATTGAGCCCCCTGCTGCATATGCTAGATGATATGTTACAACAAGTGGAGGGAGCGATTTTTTGAAATATGGTAACATGAACTCGGTGCTCCCTGAGTTCATTTGTATATGCAACACCTCAAGATTGAACTCTTTCGAAACCTTCGCCACAGTTTTCGGTGCTGAAATCGTATCGAGTGAGAAATGGGGATTCAGTTGAATTGCTCTGAATCTATGAATTCTTTCCTCTGGAAGTCCATCTACTACTTGTGATTGCGTAAGTGCATGAACCTCTTGACCGTGACTAACCAATCCATTGAGAACGGCACCTGCTCTGATACAGAGTCCATCTGGAGCCCCGAACTTGCTCACCATGCCAATCTTCATTATCATCACGCTAGCTTGGGTCTGGGTCAAAATCATCTGCCTTTTAACGTCTTCCGCCTAAAAATTAATTTCCAAGCTCAGAAGATGGACACAGATTGTTTATTGAACAGGTAGAACACATTGGATTCCGAGATTTGCAGGTCTGGCGACCATGAGCACTAATGAAGCGTACATAACTGATCCATTTGTCCTTTGGGAAAAGCTGCATTATATCTCTCTCAATCTTTTCTGGCTTCTTATCCTGCGGACTGAAACCCAGTCTAACACTGACCCTCATGATATGAGTGTCCATTACAACTCCTTCAGTGATACCAAATACAACCTGGAGAATAACATTCGCAGTTTTTCTACTCGCTCCAGGGAAGGTAATGATCTCTTCTATAGTCTTAGGAACCTCTCCACCAAAATTCTCTAGTATCATTCTGGATGTTTTTGTGATATACGCCGCCTTGCGATTGTATGCTCCTAAAGACCGAACAATCATTGCTACATCATCAACATTTGCTTCAGCTAATTTCTTGGGACTTGGATATTTTCCAAAGAGCAAAGGAGTGACTTTGTTCACACCTGCGTCAGTTGCACGAGCTGATAGGATTGTAGCTATAATCATCTCAAATGGATTGTTGAAATTCAGATATGTTGTTGGAGCATCAGGATACGTTTCGATTAGTTTTCTAAGAACTTCAAGCGCCCTCTTCTCTTCCTCACTCATTATTGACACCTACACTACTGTTTTACAAATCTAGTATCATATTTGAATCTCTTGACTATTTTGCCCTTTTGTAGTCAAGTCATATCGGGCTATTGCTCCAAGGATGATTATATTCAAAATAAATACCATTACAAAGAGGGACATGATACTGGTCGCCTCGGAGATTACTCCTCCTACAATTGGTCCTAGGGATGCAGATATCCAAACAATGAACCAGAACAGACTAAGGATTTTCGCAGTATCTTGACTTGGGAGTCTCTTTCGAATCAATACGAGAACAATTGTGTACCACAATGTATCATTCACATATTTGAGAACTATTGCTAGGAATGATGTCTTGAAGATTACACCAAGCCCAGGAATTATCGAGTTTGCAGTCACTGAGAATGATAGGGGCGCCCAATCTGGAATCCAATATGCTACAATCAAGAGGGCCGCAGATACTGGCATGACCGCATATACCACGAGTGCGGTAGATTTCACACCTTTTCTATCAATGAATCTTCCTACCTTCAATAGAAGCGGAACTTGGATTATTAGAGTAACAATGAACATTACTACCATTGATGGAATATCAATAAACAGCTCTTCATACATGTAGATTAGAGCACCAAGTTTGAAGAACGAATCACTAATGCTGTCAAAAATACAGACAATAATCATACCCGGAATTATAGTTAGCAAGGTACTCAAAGCTCTTTTGTTATCATTAATGAAAGATTTCCAGAGTTTAGATCCCGCATCTCTTCCCTGTTGGGGACTTGATCCTAAAAAGACTGCTCTGAGTATTGTGCATACAAGCAAGAGGATGCCACCAACAAGGTGGAGTTGTCGATAAGCTTGGAATCCTAAAGTTGGGTAGAGAACTCCAAAGACTACAAGTGTGATTATGGATAAAGCTCTTCCTGCAGTGAATAATGACAGTGCAAATCCGCTATGTTCTCGAGGTATGTTATCCATTATATATGCGGTTGAACCGCCTTTTGTAATTTCTGCAGAAACGTAAATTGTAAGAGCAACAAAAATGAGGAGAGGATCAGTGAATAGTCCAATCATCAAGTAGAATGTTGCGATAATAAGCATCGATAAAACAGAGAGAGTCTTGCGATTGACTGTGTCTCCCACATAACCACCAAAGAAACGTGCGGTAGTTCCAATTGCTGCTGTGATTGTACCAACTGCACCAATGAACACTAGATTAGGCACAATGCTCCAAAGGTATAGATTGAAGAAACTGCCTAAGTATGTAAAGGCATTGAAGATCCATGCTGTGGCTAGATAGATCCTAAAATTGCTCCATGAAAAAATAGCGCTTAGAGAGGCTCGAATTCCTATATTTTCCTCATGAACCTCATCAAGTTTTATGTGGTCCTTATCTTCAGAGTCGGATTGGTTACCAAACTCTCTATCTGCAGCGTCGTTATCCAATATATCGTCACTCCGCGCATCATCCTTTTGAACCACTTTCATTTTTACTCTTTCTCCGGACTGCTATATTGTCCGAAGCTATATAGACACCTTTTCTATTTTCATCTACTTCTCACTCATCGGGAGAACCAATCCCCCGAAGTAGTGGTATTGTTACTCGAACGACCGAACAGTCACTACTCAAACACAAGCACCTTGACCTCCCCGTCTGCTGTGGGAATTGCCATGAGTTTGTGGGTGCATATGTCTGCTGTAATCACTAGGCACTCGGGCGGAGCGTTTGCTGCCATGAGGTTCCTGACTGCCATCTCTAAATTGCATGCAGTCAATCTGATAACCTCTGGATCAGTGAACGGATCCACTTCGCGGCCTGTTTCGGAAGTTTCGATGTTTCCAATTATTGGCTCGATTCTTTCTGTTATCATTCGTTTCTTTTCTCCGTATTCTATTATCCGGGTTTCCCCGAATTCTTCTATTAGAAGGGCTCGTCACTTGGGGGGCTTTGACCTGGTATCATTTTTGTTTCTCTCCATTTTTTACGTGTTCTCTTTCTCTTTTGCGAAGGTTGGCGGTTGACTCCTTGAGCGACTTCATACAAGTCACTCTGGGACCCACGCCTTCTCTCTCAATGTTTTCTCTCGTTGAACTCTCACACTGCAGAGAATAGCTAAGAATCCCATACCAACCAATGTCCAGCAATGCCGGATCTCAAAGCGAAATTCATCCACCAAGGGGTGTGTATATTCACTCACCAAATCTAGTTTCCACTAGAATGGACAAGGATCTTCACACGGTGGTTGAACTACGGTTGAGATACCGCGCACGACACCAATTGATAGTAACTCTAATGCTGCACGATTGTTAGTCATGCTCTCGTAGAGAGTTCGTATCTTGTCTGTGCTTATCGCTTTCACCTCCTTCATTGCTGAACATAGTATGATATGGTGGACACACTGACTTTAGCACTAGCCGCTGCGACATGTCTATCCTTATGTGACATAGCTTGTCGCCTGCCTCTGACTAGATAGGTCGATACTCTGATCTAAATAGCTCAGTAACATCTAACCTATGAGCTCAGTCTGCAGTGTGAATCCAAGGATACACTGTATTTCCGACATAATAAGGGAGTGGTGTGCGGAGAGATTTACTAGAAGTGTGTCTAACGCCAATTAGAACGCCATACCTTTTCGACCCTCGACAGTATCATACGTGGGTATTACTGACATATCATGAAGTGGTCTGCCAACACATTCATATCTTAACATTTGGCCATATTACCCAGATATTAGGTGGATATTATGCGATACTTGGGACCCGGTGAGCTCAGAGTACTAGGTCGATTGATAATTGATCCTACGCTTCGTCAAGCTGATCTTGCTAGAGAACTTGGAGTTTCTCGTTCCGCTGTCAATCAAATTTGGAATAATCTATCCCATGAGAATAATTTGAGAATACGAGGAAATCTTGATTTTGGCAAAATTGGTCTTCAGATGATTTTTGGTTGGGCTGTTTCAAGTGGTCCATCTGATATTCTCATCAAATTCAGTCATTGGCTTAGATCAAGTCGATTAGTTACAAGCATCGTGCTATCGAAAATGTCGTCAACCTTTGATTCACGTTTATATTTTGAGGCACTACTTCCTGTAGGTAATCAAGCATCATGGTTTCATAGTCAGCTTGATCGTTTCAGAAAAAAACCTTATTCACTCATGATTTACGCAAGCGAATGTTCAAGAATCTCTCATCACATGAATCTTGGTCTATTTGATGGTAGTACATGGGGATTTCCAGATAATTTCCGACTTGAAGCGTCTATTGGTGCTGCACGTGGTTATGTTGATATCCTTCCAGTTGAAGGAACTATCAAACAGAGTAGCCCCCTATCTCTCAAATCAGATGATCTTCTAACTGCTGCTGTTCTTGAGAATGATTACTATGCAACAGCTACTAAATTAACCAACTACTATTCCGAACTAGGGCTCACGCCTGATTCAGGCAGAACATTTCGTAGAAGAATACTCAAGGTTCGAGAAGGAGTCATACACCCTTATGTTGAAATTGATAATATTGGGCTCAATCAACGATTATTGGTATGCAT
>JABCSP010000005.1 GCA_018238825.1 Candidatus Thorarchaeota archaeon
GCCCACAGCATCCAGCATTGAAAGAGCCAGGTATGTTCAAGCTCACTGTTGAAGGTGAGAAGATTGTTGACGCGGAAGTAAACATTGGATATAATCACAGAGGAATTGAGAAGCTCGCAGAAAGCAACACTCACTTACAGAACCTCTATCTCATGGCTCGAATATGTGGTATTTGTTCTGCTACACATAATGGTAATTACTCGCAAGCTGTGGAGTTTGCAGCTGAAGTGGAGATTCCGGAACGAGCACAATTCCTGAGAACTCTAATCTGGGAATTGGAACGAATCCATTCTCACATTCTCTGGTTAGGAGTTGCATTCCACGAAGTAGGATTTGATACAGCTTTCATGTACTCTTGGCGTGATCGAGAAGTAGTCATGGATATGCTAGAGGATCTATCTGGTAACCGTGTGAACTACGATTACAATACGATTGGTGGAGTTCGTCGTGATGTAAATGATGCTCTCATTCAACGATTACAAAAAGGACTCGACAAGCTAGAAGAGCGAATGTTGTACTACAGAGATGTTGCTATACACGAAAAGACATTCTGGAATCGTATCGACGGTGTTGGAATGCTTGAAACCAAGATAGCAAAGTCCTACGGAGCGATAGGACCTACTGGCAGAGGTAGCAATGTGCCTGTTGATGTTCGTTTCACTGACCCAACACAGGCCTATGTGAATCTCGTTGATTCTGGAGAATTTGAGATGGTGCTATCTGATAGATGTGATGTTGCTGGTCGATCCGTAGTTCGTGTTCAAGAAGTAATTGAAACCATTCACATGTGCCATTGGATGCTTGATAATCTCCCAGATGGCCCAATTCGTGAGAGGGTTCGACCTCGAATACAACCGAACGAAATCTACGCAAGATATGAGGCCCCTCGTGGTGAATGTGTACATTATCTAATTACAGGTGATGGAGCAGGAAACCCATCAGACAAACCCTACCGAATCAAAGTCCGTGCTCCTACTCATGCGAACTGGGTTTCAATGGCTGAGTGTCTTCGTGGGAATTATCTTGCAGATGCTCCAATGATTTTGGCAGCTATTGATCCTTGTTACAGCTGCACAGATAGAGTTGTGCTAGTGGATGCAAAGGATGAATCGATGAAGCTTGTTCCTCTTGATGAGATACGAGTGAAAGCCAACAAGGATTACGCAAATAAACCTCGGAGAGTTGCTTGAGATGCAAGTCATCGTCAATCTTGTCGTTGAGGTATTGATACAAAGTTTCTGGATACTAGTCTTTCCAGGTATTTTCTTCATAACCTTCCTTGCTCTTCTATGGGAATGGGTTGATAGGAAGATCTATGCGCGTCTTCAGAATCGTATGGGACCTCTTCACACAGGTTGGCGAGGAATTCTTCAACCCTTGATGGACTTTCTCAAATTACTTGGAAAAGAAGATCTTACACCTAGAAAAGCCAACAAGAGAGGGTTTGCTGCAGTTCCGGTAGTAATGTTAGTGCTAAGCCTTCTACTTTGTATGTTTCTCCCTATCGTTGACATGAATCCTACTGCAGCTGGAGTACAAGGAATAATCAGCTTTGAAGGCGATCTCATACTTGTATTATTCATCTCAACACTCATGGCGTTTACAATTATACTGGCTGGATACTTCTCATCCAATGTGTTTGGTCAGACAGGTGCTGCTAGAACTGGAATGCTTCTCATCAGCTTCGAAATCCCCCTCATTCTCTCAATGGTCACACCTGCATTGCTAACTGGAAGTCTAAGAATTGCAACCATCATGTATACACTTGGAACCTTACCTACTTGGTATGCGCTACTACTTTCAGGACCCATAGTCATCTTTCTAATTTCATTACAAGCAGAACTGGAACGAATTCCCTTTGATGTGAGCCATGCAGAAACTGAGATTGTGCATGGTTGGCAAGTTGAATATAGTGGAAAGAAACTAGCTATGATTCACATGGCTGAAGGAATTATGCTTGTGTCTGGTGTGGGACTTGCAGTAACTCTGTTCCTTGGAGGTCCCTACTTGTTGGAATACATTCCTCTACCAATCTTTCAGACCTTTGGAGCTACAATGGCCGCATCATGGCTTGGTTGGATTTACTATACTCTTGCATTCATGTTCAAGTCAGTTATAGTGCTTCTAATTCTTAGCAATATGAGAACCGTCTTTGCTCGATGGAGAATTGACCAGATTGTCCATGCAGCTTGGCGCTACATTGTACCACTCTCATTGGTTTGGCTTATCTTAATTCAGTTTGTAATTGGAGGCGTTTAACAATGGCAAGACTTGGTAAAATGCAAAGAGAACTACTCAAGAGTGCTAGATCGAAGCAAGCGACGGTACTCTATCCTTTTACAAAGGACGGGCTCAACATTCCTAAAGGCCTTCGCGGTAAGTGGGTCTTCAAGAATCCTGACAAGTGTACGGGATGTAAGATTTGTTCGCGAGTCTGCCCTTCAGGTGCGATTGAAATGATTGAATGTCGCCCTGATGATGTTCAAACAAAGACAGGATTTAGACCCATTTGTCATTTTGATAGATGCATACTGTGTGGACAATGTGTTGAAAGCTGTCCAAGAGATGTATTGGACCTATCAGGCGAATTTGAGATGGTGTACCTAAGTCGGGACGCTATGATTATCGAATAATCACTAAATTATGCAGCCTTTGCTAGTGCTTCTTCACCAGCTTTCATTCCTAGCTCTAGCGCAAGCATGTTTGATTTTAAAAATCTAGGCCATTTTTCTTCGATTCGTGCCTTCAGACCTTCGAGTGACAGAACTTTAGTGATTACCGCAAAAGCTCCAAGCATAACAACATTAGTCGCCTGCTTGCTTCCAACTTCCTTGTCGGCTATTCTTGTTGCAGGTATCTTGTAAACTTTTACTGTATCTGGAAGTTCACTCTCGATTTTTACAAGATCTTCATCAATGATTAGAATACCATCATCCTTCAGACCATCAACATATGCAAGGAATGCAGCTCTACTCAACACAACAAATACATCAGGAGTCTGCACTTTGGGAAAATCTATCTCATCATCAGAGATTACAATTTCACTCTTACTTGCTCCACCTCTTGCCTCTGGCCCATATGATTGAGTCTGTACGACGTATTTTTTATCATAAAGTGATGCTGTTTCCCCAGCAACCACTGCCATGGTAACGACACCTTGACCTCCAAAGCCACCGATTCTAACCTCGTATCTGCTCATTTTACTCACCCTTGGCTTTGCGTTGCATCTCTGCAAGAACTGCAGTATACTCTGGTTTCTCGATATCCACAAACTCTCCACAAATGATTTTGGTAGCATAGTCCAGTTCTGCTTCATGTGGTGGAAGTCCGTTCTGAATTTCTGCGACTTCAAGCAAGTGTCTGTGCATAGTAACTCCATCACCTAGTCGATTCATTCTACCGTAGGCGGTAGGACATGCTCCAATGATTTCTACAAAAGAAAATCCTTCTTTCTTGATTCCCTTCTCAATAGATTTTGTTGCCCTACGTGCTTGTACAGCTGTCCATCTGGCAACAAAGGTAGCACCTGAAGAGGCTGCAAGTTTTACAAGGTTGAATGGGTGCTCAAGATTTCCATATGGTCGTGGACTGGTTTGAGAGTAACGCCCATGTTCTGTGGTTGGACCGAATTGGCCACCCGTCATGCCATACATAAAATTGTTTATGCAGATTACAGTCATGTCGATGTTTCTTCGACAGGCGTGAATAAGGTGGTTTCCTCCGATAGCTGCTAGGTCTCCATCACCACTGACAACAATGACCTCCAATTCAGGGTTCGCGATTTTAACCCCTTCTGCAAAAGCGATTGCTCGACCATGGGTTGTATGATAGGTTCCGGTCTTGAAATAACCAGAAGTCCGACCAGTACAGCCAATTCCCGAAACGACAACAGTTTTGTTAATATCCATACCTAAATTTTCGATTGCATGCGCAATCATATTTGTGACTATGCCAATTGAGCAACCTGGACAATAGATGTAGGGTTGCCTATCCTCTCGAATGTACTTGGACATAGGATGCCTGAGCACTGGTGTGGATTCAGTCATAGGAGGTACTCCCTGTCACGGGCTCTAACTAAAGATGATAAAAGGCTTGTTGATGTGGTCGACGATTTCATTAACGCTGTTAATCTGAAATTGAAAGGTCTACATTGAATTGACATCTCTAAGCTTGGCTAGAATCTCATGAGGCAATTGGGGCATTCCTGCAGGTTTTGACATCAGGTGTACAGGAGTCGGTGCAGCTGTTGCTTTCACCATATGGTAGACTTGACCAAGATTCTGTTCTGCAACAATGATGTGGTCCACTTCTGATGCTAACCGTGCTACCTGTTCTTCTGGGAATGGCCAGACGGTCTTGAGTCTGAGAAGTCCTGCCTTGATGCCTTCTTCTCGAGCATCTTTGATGGCTTTCTTTGCACTTCTTGAAGGTGTGCCATAAGCAATCACTCCAATTTTGGCATCATCAAGTTCTATTCTCTCGACATCAATGATTTTGTCAGCATTATGGAGAATCTTGTTCTGCAAGCGAGTAACTAGTTCAATCTGAACATTCTCTTTGTCGCTGGGATATCCCCGCTCATCATGAGTCAGGCCTGTGGCATAGAACTGGTACTTGGAGCCAAAAACTGCCATAGGAGGTACAAGATCATCATCTGCTTTGAATGGAAGATAATCCTCTGGGTCCACAGTAGGTGTTTTTCTATTCTCTAACTTCAGATCTTTCTCATCTGGAATTACCAGACGTTCCCTCATATGTCCAACAGTTTCATCTGCTAACACAAAGACTGGAGTTCTATATTTTTCTGCCAAATTGAAAGCTTGGACTGTTTGATCGAACATCTCCTGTACGGAGGCTGGGGTTAGTGCGATTATCTGATAGTCTCCATGACTACCCCATTTTGCCTGCATAATATCTCCTTGTTGACCTCGAGTTGGCTGACCTGTACTTGGGCCTCCACGCATGATATTGACCAATACTAGTGGAGTTTCGGTCATCACAGCAAGACCAACCGCTTCCAACATCAAACTAACTCCTGGTCCGGATGTAGCGGTCATTGACTTTGCTCCAGTCCACGAGGCTCCAATCACACTCGTAATGGCTGCTATCTCATCCTCATATTGGACATATGCTCCTCCTTCCTGTGGCATACGTATTGACATCCATTCTGCAATCTCAGTTGCAGGAGTGATTGGATATCCGCCAAAATATCTACAACCAGCGCTTAATGCACCCTCCGCACAAGCAATATCGCCCATTGTGAACATAACGCGTTCTGGCATTTATTTTGCCGCCTCCTTTTCTTCTTCGAATTCAGGAATCACCGTGCCCTTCTGTAATGCTCCTTCTTTGTAGGCTTTCTTAGCTTCTTCTCTATTGATTAGAAAAATTGCCATATCAGGACAGATTCGCTCACAGAACCCGCAATTAACACAGGCATCAATATCACAGGCTGTGACTGGATGGTATCCTTTACGATTGTAAATGTCAGTTAGACAAAGTACATTCTTGGGGCAAAATTCTATACAAAGCCCACATTCTTTGCACTGCTCTTGCAGAATTACTAGGACCTTCTCTCGTTTTCTTAGAGGCCCTGGGGTTATTGGTTTCCTGACAGTGGACATCAGTATTCTCTCCGGAATCTCATATGGAAGAACCTACTCCATGTTAGAGCAATTTGGAGGTTTGCTGAATGGTACATTCAGGCGTGATTCATGGCGGACTATAACCCCTTTTTAGCCTTGCCTTGGGGGACTCTGACCTCAGAGTATTATTCAGAGTCTTTAAGTGTCCTTCATTATTATTCTGCGATTAGGATATTGAGTAGTGTTGGAGTAGTGGTCTTGAATAAAAAGGAGCCAACTGATGAAGAATTGGCTCAACTGATCAAGGGCAAAACACTCAGTGTGTATTGGTATATGCTTCGTCATACTGAATCACTAACAGCAAGAGAAATTCAACGTGGAGCCCGGCTTTCTAGTCCTTCTCTATCTATGCATCATCTGGAACGATTACGTCAGTATGGTCTCGTCGATAAGGATGTTCATGGACAATACAGTATCACACGTGATGTAAGAATTGGAATACTGAATCAATTCATGGGTAAAGGTCGTCTCATGGTTCCCCGATTCTTATTTTATGCTACGTTCTTGTCATCACTAACTGCTGCTTCTATTACACTAGCATTTTGGTTTGCTGATTGGTATTCAGCTATGCTCATTGTTCTCTTGATATTTGCTTGTGCAATATTTTGGTATGAAGCACTCAAAATATGGAGAGAGCAACCATTTCCAGAAGGTGATGATTAATGAGTCGTCTGACAAATTCAAGTAAAGCTCAACAGGGTTTCCATCTCGCAATAATCTTATCATTTCTAGTGATGTTAGTTTTACCAATATTTATCCCTACATATCCAATTCAGGATGAGCGGATAATTCACCTTACTATTGAAGAATCTCTACCATCTGCTGAAAATCCTTATCTTAATCTTACCTACCATCATTTATCAAATCTGACTGAAGTAAATGTTGTATCAGACTCGGTGATTGCTGGTGACCATGTAACACTCAAGGCATCATGGAATCCCGCTCTGATCAACGAGTCTCGTCTTGAAATCTTTGCTCCAGCAATACCAGTTACACTTGAAGAAAATCAGAATCTTTCCATAACTGAAATTGATACCAGATATCTCGGCAATAACGCTACATGTACAATTATTGCTACAGGTTGGCTTGCCAATGGTTCTAGTGTATTCGAAACATTCGAGAACGTGTACATTGGGAACTTCTTTGTTCCTAAGATTACTGTGATCTCTCCGAATGGTGATGAAATATGGACTGGAACCAACAACATCACATGGGACGCGTCGGATGTAAATGTCGTAGAATCACTTCTGTATGACGTTCATATGTCATCCGATGGTGGTGCAACCTTTGATATATTAGCAACCTCAATATCGAATAATTGGCTTGAGTGGAACTGTTCAGCGTTGGATAAACTCGATACATATCTCGTAGAAGTTAGAGTCACTGACGGTATCTATTTCTCTTCAGATCGTTCAGAATCCACTTTCACGGCTGGAGAGATTGTGCCAACCACCACAACCTCAACTACTACAACCACTACGACTGGGACAAACACAACCCCTACACTTGACCCCCGATTGACTGCATTTGTAGTCATCCTAGTTGTGTCTAGTTCCGTAATGGCAATAGTGGTCTATTATGCCGCTAAAAAATGGTTCTAAGTTACAAACCTTGTATCTTATCCAACAGCGGTTTTGTGTCAATCATATGGTCTCCCAATCCAAGCTCTGAAGGATCAAGTCCCATTGCTAATCCAAGTAATTGTGTGTAGTAAATCACCGGAATCTGGTACTTCTTTTCATCTAACTCCTTATTCAGCTGAACCTGTGAAACCTCATATTGAAGGTGGCAGAATGAACAAACATTCACAATACAGTCTACACCTACTTCTATCATGTTATCGAGCTTTTCTTTTGCAATGTCAACACTTACAGCAACTTGACTACCACGAACTCCACCACCCGCACCACAGCAAAGAAACTTGTCTTTGTATTTGGTACTTGTTGCTCCAGTTAATTCAACAAGTTCGTCGAGGAAAGTATGACGCTGAGTCTGTTTCCATGGTCTGTTTTTACTTGGTTTCAAAAGATGGCAACCGTAATGTACTCCTACCTTTATACCTTCAAGAGATTTTGTCAGAAGCGTTTTGATTTCTTCAGGATTAATATCATTGATGAGTTCAATCAGATGCTTGGCTTCAACCGTCCCTTTAAACTTGAGACCCATTCCTTTGAACACTTTTTGAACTTCTTTCAATCTCTCCGGGTGCTCACGAATTACAGATAGTGTTTCCTTGAAAGTGCCGTAACAACCGTTACATCCCGTTAAGAGGTCATGCCCAGCCATCTCAGCAAGTGCTAGATTTCTTGACGCAAGTGCTAACCAAGTAGGCTCACTGAAAGATCTAATCACTCCAGGTGCAGGACAACAACTAGCACCTTCTAGATCCTCTAATTCAATACCCAATTTTGGCAATACAAGACGAATACTTGCTTCAACATTGGGAAATCTATTTGGCATTACACAGCCTAGAAAGAATGAGTAGGTCTTAGATTCAGTCACTCTATTTCTCCTCCTTATCCTCTAGGATGAGTTTCTTGAATCCTGTTCTTTCCATTATCTTTTGCACATCAGCAAGTGCTTTTTTACTAGAATGGGTAGTTGGAGGTATTTCCTTGAGACCCAGTTTTTTTCTTTTTTCTAGATTAGCCGCATTTATTGGAACTGCATGACCAGTTTCTAGAAGCTTTTTCGAAGATTTACGATGTTCAGGGAGCATGTAACCTTCTTCTACAGCCATGTTCCGCATGATGATAATTGCATCAGTAACTTTGATTTGTCTGGGACAGCGCTCCAGACACGTAAGACATGTTGCGCAGAGCCAGAGGTCTGGACTTGACAAGACCTCATCTTTGAGACCAAGTAACGCTTTTCTCATTAATTCTCGAGTTCTGAATGCAGTTCGTCGGCCACTTGGACATACACTTGAACAGGTACCACACTGAATACAGGTTCTAAGTCTATCGGCCCCTGCTTCAACAATCCTGTCAACAAAGTCTGGATCCATAGCTTCATTGCGAATTGTTTCGCGAGAAATTTTGTCAGTCATCAGGATTCCTCTGCAATTCCTTAGTCGGGTTCCAAGATTTGGGAGATATAAGGATTCAGGCTGTTCACATCCATTCGGTAATGGATTTAAGGATGAGATTCAAGCCCACCTTCGCAGTCGGTGTATTATCTTGACAAGTGCTGAAGAAAAAACCGCAATTGAGATTGACACTCCTGATGATTCGTTTGTACAGATGATTAAGAAGACAGGTGGACCTAATATTCAAAACTGCTACCAGTGTGGTACTTGTAGTGGGAGTTGTCCTGCAGGTGCACTTACCAACTTTCTTGTTCGCGGAATCATCAGAAAGGCCCTCCTTGGTCTAAAGGAACAGTGTATTTCTTCACCCGAACTTTGGTATTGTACTACCTGTTACACATGCACCGATCGTTGTCCTCAAGATGTGAAGCCGACAGATGTGATTAAAGCAATCAGAAATGTTGCAGTGGCGGAGGGTTATATGCTAGCACCTCACCAAAAGACCGCATTGAAAGTTCTGGAAACTGGTCATGCTGTACCATTGGATAAAGAATCTTGGGAGAACCTACGTGAGAAGGTTGGTATTGAACGAATACCTCCTAATGCAAGCAAATATTCTGAAGCTATAGAGGAAATCAAGAAACTTGCAAAGAAGACTGGTTTTGATAAATTAATAGCTGTGAAGGAGGAGAAATAGTATGGCTAAGAAATCGTTCTATCATTTCCTTGGTTGCATAATTCCACATAGATATCCGAGCGTGGAAAAAGCTGTAAAGTTGGTATTCAACGATCTTGATATGGGTCTTCTTGACATGGATGGAGCTACTTGCTGTCCAGCACCGGGCGTATTTGGTTCATTTGATAGAATCACTTGGGCTACTATCGCGGCACGTAATCTTACAATTGCTGAGGCTGGAGGACATCCAATTACTACTGGATGCAATGGTTGCTTTGCTAGTCTATGGGATGCAAATTATGAATTAAAGCATGACGAAGAACTACGTGAAATAGTGAATGAAAATCTTGCTGAGATTGATCGTGAGTTCAAGGGGACTATTGAGGTCTGGCATTACGTAGATGCATTGGTAGAAGTAGCAGGTCTTGATAAGATTAGAAAAAAGGTGACTCGACCTTTCAAAGACGTAAGAATGGTTTTGCATCCGGGATGTCATTGGATGCGTCCAAAGCTTCTCAAGCAAAAAGATGATTCAGAGCGCCCTCATATTTTCCGGGAACTTTGTGAAACATCGGGTGCGGAATATGTGCCCTACAAGGATGAGCTAATGTGCTGTGGCGCAGGTGGCGCTGTAAGAACAGCAGATATTAAGGTTGCATTAGAATTTACTATGCAAAAGTTCGAAAGCGTCAAGGAAGCTGGTGGTGCTGACATGATGATTACACCTTGCCCCTTCTGTGAACTCCAGTTGGATTTGGGACAGGTTGAGATACAGAAGCACTTTGAGAAGGAATATGTCCTTGACATCCTTCATGTTGTGGAATTGCTAGCTCTTGCTTTTGGTCATGAGCCTGATGAATTCGGACTAGCAACTCACCTTCAATACCAGCTGCGCAAGAGTACACCTTTATGGGAAAAGCTGGGAATCAAAGTTGAAGAATCCTAATACCGTTTATTGAATATACGATAGTTTCTCTCACAGTTCGATGTTTCATAACAAAACTTCTACTCTTAATGAAATTCCGTCCTATGTAAGAATGAAAATTGAATCAGATCATTCTAGTTTGGTCTGTGGTGCTGCTGTAAAACTTACAATCTCAATCTTACTCAAATCTTCGATTGCTTCTATCTCCCGGCGGTATTTGCAACGGGCCAGATAGACTCGTGTATAGAGCCTAGTGGCTTTCATAATTGTAGGATGTTACCCATGTAATATTAAGTCCATGCATTAAAAATAGTTAACTCAAAAGTAATGGCGCCAATCACTTCAGTTTACTCTCACCATAGAACAATTCGCCTAGTTTCTTCATAGCATCGCGGACACATTCCTTCTTTCCACTGACCTGGAGGTGCCGCTCGCCATCTAGTGAAACATTTACTTGGCAATCCTCAGCAAGTTCGGAAATAATTTCTACTGGAATATCATCTGGCAGTCTAATTCTGAAGTAGGCTGTGTCTTTGTCCCTTGGAATATCAGATATTGGCGTCTTTGTTTCTTCAGCAGTACTTTCTAGTTTCCCTTCCAAAGCTTGCTCGAACTTGGACTCCCAAGACTTACGATAGTCAATCCCAACTTTATCCTGAGCGCGAATTAGAAGTGAGTCTTTCAAGACAAGCACTTTCTGTTCTATCTCAAGTTTGAGTTGAGTGTCGCCCCCTTCTCCTGCTCGTATCTCTTCCTCAAATGAGTTCAGATATTCAAGTACCATTTTTGAGTTACGAAGGTCTGCATATGCAAGGTCTGATAGAGATGCACCACTCTTTTCTAAATCTCCCATGAGATCATTGAGCACCATCCAAACTGCTCGTAAATTGTCTAGAGAAGTCAATCTACTCACTCCCTTAGCATCTCTTCAATCTGTTCTAGAAAACTTTCCTCACGCCACCATCTCATATCTCTTGCACCAGTGGGGCAGATTGCAGCACACGCACCACACCCCTCACACCGCATCTCATCAGTAACGCTCTTCTTTACTCCTGGCTCGATCTCAACCATTGTAATAGCATCATAGGGACAAATCTCAGAATAATGACATAGGTCACAGCCAACACAGAGCTCTTGATTGACCTCTGCTGTAAGCAGTTCTACTTCTACTGTTCCGAGGTTAAGCGGGATACTGGCTTCATTTGCAGCGCCTCTTGCTTGATTGACGGAATCTGCAATATTCTTTGCATAAGTACAACCAACGAATACACCAGGTACGGTTGTTTCAACTGGTCTGAACTTCATGTGCATCTCTGATAGGAATCCATCCTGACCTCGGTTGATTCCCAATCCTTTAGCCAATTCATCAACATCATGAGGTGCCTCAAGACCTAACGCAAGAACAACCATCTCTGAATGAATCTTGAAGGTTTCTTGTGAGAGTGTATCATAGACGGTTACAATAGCCTCTTTTCCATCAGCTGATTGTTCTACAGTTACTGGCCTCTCACGTTCCCATCGCAGGTATGCAGTTCCATTCTGTCTATTCTCACGCCACATCTCTTCCATTCCGCTGGCGAATGGTCTGATATGTTCCTTATACGCTGAGAATATCTTGATATCTGGAAACATCTCCTTGAGTTCATGCTGTATTGAAATGACAGCAGAGCAACACACTCGTGAGCAGTATCTGTTTCCTTCTCCAGGATTCTCTCTTGATCCAACACAGTGAATGAATACAGGATTCTTTGGAGGTTTCTTCAACTCTCCATTACGGAACTTCTTCTCCAAGTCTAATGTTGAAATAACCTGTGGGACTGTTCCCCATCCATACTCGCCTTCTTTCGGATCGTAGGTGTCCATTCCTACAGTGAGTACCATTGTTCCAATCCTATGCACTGTTCTTTCTTGGGTATTCACATCTTCAACTTGGATATCATAGTTACCATACGAACCCTCTCGAAGCACGACCTTTGTGTTGAGAATGACCTTGATGTGTTTCTCCTTTTCAACACGGGCTATCAGATCATCTACCATCTCTTTGGCTGAGTCCATCTTCGGGAAGACATTATGCAACTCATTCAATCGCCCGCCTAGCTTGTCTTGCTTCTCAATGAGAATGACATCAAATCCTTTCTTTGCGATGTCAAGTGCGGCAGTCATTCCTGAAACTCCACCGCCCACAATCATTGATGTGCGTGTAACTTCCACAACTTTCCGAGGAACCTCTTCATTCCGTAGAGCTTTAGCCACTCCGCTTCGAATCATGTCTTGTGCTTTCTCCAGCCTTACTTCTGGGGATTCCTGAGTGTGTACAAGTGCTAGATGCTCTCTGAGTCCTACAGGACCAACTAGGTAATAACCTGAAAGACCTGCAGCCTCCATTGCTGTTCGGAAAGTATCTTCGTGTTGGAGGGGTGAACACGAACCAACAACAACACGATTCAGTTTGTGCTCCTTAATGGCGTTGGTAACAAACTCCTGTCCAGGGTCCGAGCACATGAAAATATAATCTGTAGAAAAGGCAACGTTTGGAATATCATTAGCCCACTCGGCAAGTGCTACTACGTCTATTTCATTGGAGATGATTCCACCGCAGTGGCATATGAAGACACCCACCCTTGGTTCATCACCCATATCAGCTGGTGGGATTTCTGGTGGTGCTTCTGGTGTGGGAATAGGTAGTATTGAATGAGCTGCCATTGCAGCACCTTTTCCCTCATTGACTGAATCAGTACCGTCTCGAGGACCATGTGCGCAACCTGCTACAAAAATACCACGACGGTTCGTTTCCAAAGCACCCACATTGGATTGTTTCTCTTTTACCCAACCTGTTTCTTCCACATCAATCTTCAGGGTTTTTGCAAGTTCTTCAAAGTCCTTGCTTGGTCTGAAACTTGAATTGAGGACTACCATAGAAACTTTGTCAATCTCTATGATCTCTCCCTTTTCTGTATCCTCCATCTTAACGAACAGGTCATGTGTATCTGGATCTTCTTGAATCTCAGACACTCTACCTCTGATGAAGTTGACATCCATATTCTTCTCAGTATCCCAAAGGAATTCTTCCAAGGCCTTCCCTGCAGTCCGCATATCCATGTATGTATAGATAATCTCACAGTGGTCAGCTGGATAATGCATCCGAGTGACCTGTGCCAGTTTTACACCAAATGAACAACAAACCCTATTGCAGTGATCGCTGTACCCCTCAATATTCTCACGTACATCCCTGCTTCCAACACAGTTAACGAAAAGTATCTTGCTTGGTTCTCTGCCATCTGAGGGTCTCACCATATGAGCTTCAGTTGGTCCTGTAGGATGTGTTTGCCGGTCATATTCGAGAGATGTCAATACATTGGGAAAAACACCGTAACCATATTCACCATAGTCTATTGGCTTGTACTCTTCAAATCCAGTAGCCACAATGATTGAGCCTACATTAAGTTTGAAGACCTTATCCTTATCTGTGTAATCAATACACCCTTGTGGACAAACCGCAGCACATGTACCACATCCAATGCAAGAATCTCGATCAATGGTTGTGACCAATGGAATCTGCTGTGCAAAGTTGAAGTAGATAGATTTCCGTAAGGATAGGCCAAAGTCGTACTCATTTGGAACTTCCACTGGACATGCTCTGACACAGAGTCCACAGCCGGTGCATGTATCTTCATTCACATACCTTGCTTTCTTACGAATGGTGACTGTAAAATCACCTTCCTTTCCTTCTACCTTTTCAACAGTTGATAATGCGTGAATAGTGATGTTCTGGTGTTTACCCACAAAGGAAGTCAGTGGTGTCATAACACATGCTGAACATTCTAAGGCTGGAAATATCTTGTAGATGGCTACGTAGTTTCCACCGATATTAACAGTCTTCTCTATCATGTGGGCATGATGTCCGCCATCTCCAAGCCCAAGTGCGGCACTGATGCCGGCCATGCCTCCACCTATTATCAGTACGTCGGTGGGTTTGGTTTTCTTGTCCGATTTTTTGGCTGCCTTGCTGACCATAGAATTAGACTCCGGTGTCAGGTTGTAACGGCGGGTTCAGCAGAGGGGGCGATATAATCTTTCTGTCGCGACCTTAATGGCGTTAACTACATAACTTAGAACACGTGTTCTAATAGTACGACCACATCTGTCATTTTATTAGCAAACTTCTTAGGGACCCTCCTATTGCTATACAAGATTGCGAGGTGTAGAGAACCTTGAGGTATGTGAAGATATCCAAGCAGGACACCTATGAATTTCTTGAGAGATTAAAAAAGATTGGAACTCTCTATGCACCCCACAAGGTATCCGAGAAGTTCTACGATTTTTGTGAAGTTGATGATGTGAAGGATGTTGAGTTTGATTATCAAAGAACAATTCGTCCACCGCGTCGTTTCTTCTATCCCGAGAGAGAGGTGCTATTTACTTTTGATACTCATAAGGTGGAATTGTATGAAAATCTACCTTCTAAAGAGAAGCAGATTCTCTTTGGAGTCCATTCATGTGATATAGTCGCACTGAGAACAATGGACTCAAAATTCATGGATGACCAACCTGATCCTTACTACAAGGTAAGGAGAGATAATGGAATTGTCATCGGTATCTCATGTGTACCAGATGAGTATTGCTTCTGCAATGTACGGCGTGTAGAGTTCGTAGATACTGGTTTTGACCTGTTCTTCCATGAACTTCCTGACGGATATTTGGTAAGGGTGGGTACAGTAGTTGGACACAAACTTATTGATCCATATGAGGGTGAGATCTTCAAAGAAGTCTGCCCCGATGATGTTGAAAACATGTCCAAATTTGAAGAGAAACGCGCCTCCATGTTTACAACAACGGGCAACTGGGATACTCTTCGTTATTTCATGGAAATGCGCTTGGATCATCCGATGTATATGCGTGAGAGCGAGAAATGTCTTGGATGTGGAAATTGTACACTTACTTGTCCTTCATGCAAGTGTTACGATGTCCAGGATATTCCAAGCATAGATGGGAGAACTGGTGAGCGAATTCGCTACTGGGATTCGTGTCAGTTCCGATCGCACGGTCTCGTTGCTGGAAACCATAACTTCAGAGAAACAAAGCTGGATCGATTCCATAATCGGTATCAGTGTAAGAACTCTTACTGTAAAGATACGACTACTTCATTTTGTGTAGGTTGTGGACGCTGTACTTACTTCTGTCCTGCTGGTATTCAATTCAAGGAGAATCTGATGGAGATAGCTGGGTATAAGGGAGGGACTACCTGATGACAACAAGCGAAATGAGAGATGAGGGAAAGGAAAACATCTATGACACAGCAAAGTGTCGATTATTGCGGAAATATGACCTTTCGGAACAAGACAAATTGTTCCTCTTCCGTTTTGAAGATCCTGAAATCGCCATGAACTGGAGATATGGACCAGGGCAATTTGTTACAGTATCAATTCTTGGTCTTGGAGAGGTTCCTATCTCAATCTGTTCTTCAGCACGTACAATGGGCTTCTTTGAGCTATGCATTCGTAATGCAGGTCGTGTTACCTCCCAGATTCACAAGTTAGAACCTGGAACACTTGTTGGTATTCGTGGACCTTATGGTAATGGATTCCCCATGGAACAGTTTGCTAATCGAGATTTGCTTCTAGTTGCTGCTGGGCTTGGGATGGCACCTCTTCGTTCAGTATTCCTCTATGCTTTAGATAATCGTTGGGACTTTGGAAATATCACCATAATCAACAGTGCTAAGTATGGCAATGGACTTCTATTCAAAAAGGAACTTGAGGCAATGAAAGACATTGCAACTGCAGAGGATATATCAATTGTCCAAACTGTTACACGTGACCCTGACTTTGAGGGACTTCATGGTCGAGCTACCACACATTTTGACAAGGTCAATGTAGACCCAAAGAACTGTGCTGTTGCAATGTGTGGCCCTCCTGCTATGTATAAGGGCATGTTTGAGGAGCTCATTGCTCGAGGCTATGATCCACGATACATATTCGTTACTCTAGAGCGACGAATGAAGTGTGGTGTAGGGAAGTGTGGTCACTGCAACATCGGAACCGCAACTAGTTGGCAATATGCGTGTAAGGATGGACCGGTCTTCGACTACTATGACATCACAAGCATTCCGGGGTTGATCTAAGATGGGTGTAATCGATGGTTGCGCCGGAGACTGCCGACCCAGAGTCGGTGTATATGCATTGACATCATGTTACGGATGTCAACTCAAATTAGCAACAGTCAGTAAAATTATGGAGATTGCCGATACTGTGAGCTTTGAGAGCTTCTACATGCTATCAAGCGCGAGCAAGATGCCCGCTGATGTTGATGTGGCATTTGTTGAAGGATCAGTTTCTACAGAGAAGGATCTTGAGGAACTCTTTGAGATTAGAAAACATTCTCGAATCCTTGTTGCACTTGGAGCTTGTTCTGTAAATGGCGGTGTTCAAAGTTGGTCTGAGGGAGAGATGAATCATGACCAGCTCCATGCAATAGTATATGGTGAAGAGAAGATTGGCATGAAGAGTCTTCAGGCAACACCAATCTCAAAACACGTTGAGGTAGATTACTACTTGCCTGGTTGCCCACCTGAAGAAGATGAGATAATGTATTTCATCTCTGCATTTCTTTTTGGGACCTTCCCAGAACCCAAAGACTATCCTGTTTGTGCTGAATGCAGACTTGCGGGCAATCCATGTATTCTAATCGAGCGAGGTGAACCATGCTTGGGACCAGTTACAACAGCTGGTTGCAAAGCACGATGCATCACCTTCAATGTACCATGTATTGGTTGTCGAGGTCCTGTACCTCATAACACCGCATGGTTCGATTCATTGGCGATGACCTTCAAGGAAAAAGGAATTTCGGAAGAACTGGTTCGTCATCGATTCAGGATATTTGGAGCTCATAATCCTGATCTCGAACCAATGTTGGATAAGATCTACAAAGGTGGCAAGTGATGTCAGAGTCTAAAAAGAGTAAACCAACTAAGAAGAAGATTACCCGTCCAATTAGTATAGATCATATTGCGCGCATAGAAGGAAAAGCCGGCATCGAAGTACACCATGATGGAAAGAATGTACAAGTTTCTCATGTAAATATCTTTGAGGGGCCCAGATACTTTGAAGCAATAACACTCGGTAAACCAATTGAAGAAGCCACTGCTGTATTTCCACGTGTCTGTTCATTCTGCGCTGCAGCACACAAAATAACTGGAGTACAAGCTGCTGAGAAGGCAATAGGTCTTCACCCAACAGGACAGACAGTTTCACTACGTGAACTTCTCTATATTGGTGATTTCATTGAGAGTCATGCTCTTCATCTATTCCTTCTAGCTTTTCCAGACTTTTTAGGATATCCTGATGCTTTCTCTATGGGAAAAGATCATCCTGCTATTCTATCTGCAGGAATGGCCATGAAGGATATTGGTGCAGATATTCAGACCATTATTGGTTCAAGATATATTCACCAAGAAAATGCATTGATTGGTGGATTTGGAAAACTACCTACAACGAAGAATCTGGAAAAATTGAAGAAACAGCTTGTTGGGATAAGAAACGAAGCTGAACAAGCTTTAGAAACCCTTGTGAGCTATCGAAACTGGCCTGAGGTAGATGCTGAAAGAATGCATCTAGCTTTGGAACCATATGATGGAACCTACACTATGCTTGGTAATATGGTTCATGCTTCTGACGGAAGCAAGTTCAAGGTAGATGCCTACAAGATGCGTATCAAAGAAAGTGTTGTAGAGCATTCCTTTGCAAAACACAGTCATTACAAAGACAAACCATTCATGACGGGCGCATTATCAAGATACGTTCTTTTTGGTAAAAACATGACTGGAAGAGCAAAGGAGCTTGGTGATATGTACATAGAACATCTGGATGCTAACAATCCAATGTCAAACAACTTCGCTCAAGCTATTGAAATTGTACACTATGTCCATCGTGCCGAAGAAATAATTCACAACCTTCTAGATTCCTACAAGCCTCTCGAAAAACGCATCATTCCTCAAATCACTAAAGCTGGAACTGGTGTATCAATGACTGAAGCCCCGCGCGGGATGTTGGCTTATACAATCAGTGTTGACAAAAAAGGGAGAGTCAAAGGTGCTGACATCATAACTCCTACTGCAATGTTCCTGCCCATCCTTGAAGATGATTTACGGAGGATGTCAGAAGGTATGCTTCAACAAGGAATCAAGGATGCAAAAATTATTGGACCAAAATTAGAAACCGTCGTCAGGTCCTACGATCCTTGTGTATCCTGTAGTGTACATATTTCAGAAATAAAGTAAAGGCAGAAGGAAATTTACCTAATCCGTTACCTATTTCCGTAGATTGATTTGGTTTTTACATGGTGTTAGCCTTACAATCGATTGTTGATACAACTATACAGTTTGGTCTGTTTTACGGTTTCATACTCATTGGTTATCTTCTAGCTAAATTATCAGGCAAAGGTAAAGAGGTAAGCCACTATCTCAATCTACTCCTGATTAACATCCTCATTCCTATTCTTTTCATTTACACCCTACTCACTGCTTCTCCCGATGCAATGACAGAGCTTCCACTTATTATTGCAATAGCAGTCCTTGTTCATCTGTTAGGCCCTGCATTGATGTATCTTCATCTCAAAAGACGCGATTATGATAACTCTACAAAGGGTGTCTTTTACATCTGTGTCACCTTCAACAATGCATTGTTCATCCCCCTTCCTCTCGTTCTCATGTTTATTGGATCTGTTGGATTACCAATCGTCATCATCTTCTCCCTTACACAGATGATCTTGCTTGCTACACTGGGCTCATTCATGGGTGCGGTATTTGGTGGTGAGAATGGGGGATATAGAAACGTCACAAAAGATGCATTAACATTTCCACCATTCATCGCTGCAATAATAGCTGTGATTCTTTTCATTGCCAATTTCCAGATGCCTGATAATATCGCCTACTATTTCTCATTTACAGGACCTGTTACAACTTACCTAGCACTGATTGCGGTTGGGCTTGGTATTGGAGTACGCTTCTCTCTAGTTGAGATTCGCGCAGCTTTGGAGGTGGTGGGAATTAGGCAATTCATCATACCAATCATCGTTATTCCAATAATTATATTCTCAGGACTATCTCACTTACCTGCTTCAATACTTATTCTGGAAGCATTGATGCCTCCAGCAGTCTTGACTGTAATATATGCTAAAAGTTTCAAACTTGACTCTGAGAAAGCTTCTACTATTGTTACTGTTGGAACACTGCTTCTTCTCCCAATCATACCTTTCCTTCCATTTCTCTTGAGTTAGTTATCTGTCCAATCTGAATGCATATATCCGGTACAAGGGGAAGGCATAACGAGTTGAGCATATTTTGAGTAAGCGTGAATCAACAAGCGACCCTGCTGATATCAAAGAATCACTTGATGATTTGGTACACAAGTTGGACCAAGGTAAATCATCGAGTTCAAGCTGGAGTGATTCAATAGGTGCCAATAAAGAAGAGTGGGAACAACTCAAGATTAAGATTCAAGAACGCCAGAGAGCGTTAAAACAACTTGTGACCGATAAGAAAGCAGGTCTTGTAGGTATCGCCGAATTTGAAACACGATATCGAAAACTGCAGGATGAACTTACTGAACTTGAAACAATTGTATACAACATGAAACTTGGCACTGATGTTAAGTAGAATTCTTACTCTGCTCTAGCTCTTTGAATCAAGAGAACTGCTTCAATTATAGCAATGAATCCTAAAACTAGTGAAAGAGAGAGTAGGCCGATGTTTATAGTCTGATCCCCAATACTTCCAGACCTACCTTCTATCCCAGACACTAACGCGCCAAGGTTGAATGTCATCATCGAGAAATAATCGGCATTGGGATAGAAGACAGTCTTCCACCAGATGAGCGTACCTCCATTGTCTGCTTGAAGCTGGTATGCATACTCTCCACCAGTCTGGAATTGAGCTACGTCAGAGCCTAGGATTAGCTGAACCGATCCATTTCGTAAAGATGTCTGTACTTCCAGTAACTGTGCTCCTGATATTGTAAGTTCTCCAACTTGAAGAATTGCATCAATTTGAATTCCAAACGCCTCTGCAACGTATGCTTCAGGAGGCGAAACGACTATTGCACGTAATTGTGAGAATTCATGTATCTCATCGAGTTCAGTTATCAGAGATTGGAGATCCTCCATCTTTTCCTCGAAACTAGCGAAATTTGCATTCCAGGTGTCCGTCAGGGTAGAATTCAATGTTGATAGTGCAACACGAGTTACATTCGCTATTGCTAGCGCATTTTTTGGCAATAACCAGAATGCATGCGGATTTCCTTCATGATCATGTTCTTCTGTTTCCTCTACATCGCCACCTGGCATTGGAGAGAATTGTGCTCCGTAATCTTCGTAGTTTTCCCATGCATTTTCATCGTGGAATGCTATAAATGGCGTAGAGGTTTCTTTTGCTAGGTCCTTCTCCCATTCGAAATGACCCGTGAATACTAGTAGGTCTGCTGCATCCACCATAGCAATTATCTCCGGATCTACAGTAAATGCGTGAGGTTCTGTTTCTTGCTCCAAAATTATTGATATACTGATCAGATTTCCTCCGACCTCATTAACTATACCTGCTAGGGAAGCTACAGATACTACCACATTGTGAACCGGTTGAACCTGTGCTTGAACTTCCACAGTCACACCACTCATGATGAGGGGTAGTAATAGCAATGCTATTGGGATTAGAACGGCTCTTTTTCTATTCACTTAATCTCACCAGAACCTCAAACGGTCGAAACACTCAACCAAGTAAACTCCTTAAAAAATAAGTTATTAAGGATTGTGAAATAGTTACTAACTTAGAAATACTGGTGGTGCTGAGAATACCAATTGTTGCTGTATCGATGACGGACAGAGATCTCGAAGAGTTAGAGTTCCTTCAAAAGAAAGGGGAATTTTCAAACAGGTCTGAGGTTGTAAGACACGCTTTACAGTCCCTGATGTCAGAACATCGAAAAATGGAGCTTGTTAAGGGATTAATTACAGTAGTAATCACTGCAGTCTACTACAAGAAAGGTCAAGGGCACAATATCAGCACTGTTCAGCATGAATATCGCGAATTCATAGCAGCCACCATTCATGCACACACTACTGAAGGTAATTGTACAGAAGTCATGATTCTGACCGCTGATGCAGAAAAAGTTCGTGATTTCCTCAAGAAGCTACGTTCTCAGAAGAAAGTGATGAAAGTTGACATTAGTCTTGTTGGAGGTGGGAAGTGATGACTGCAACAGCAACGCCCCTTATTGAAGCACATGACTTGGCTGTGCGCTATCCGAATGGTGCGCTAGCACTTCATCATGTATCCTTTGAAATCAAATCCCCAAGTTTCATGGCTATTATAGGTCCAAATGGTTCAGGAAAATCCACTTTGGTCAAGACCGCTCTTGGACTCATAAAACCTTCTCGAGGTACAATCAAGGTAATGGGGTACGATTCACAGAAAAAATCAGGGAAGATTCGAAAGCAAGTTAGATATGTTCCACAACGAGACCGTATCGATCTCACAGTGCCAATGAAAGTGAAGGATATTGTCTTGATGGGTCGATTGCTTAAGAAACTCCCACCAAGATTTGCCACCTCAAAAGACATTGCAGCTGCAAAAGATGCACTACAACAGGTGAATATGGAAGATCTATGGGAACGACCATTTCCTGAACTCTCAGGAGGTCAAAGACAGAGAGTCTTAGTTGCTAGAGCCCTAGCAAGTGAGGGGTCAATTCTCGTTCTTGATGAGCCATTATCGGGAACAGATGTGGAGAGTCAGAATCTCATCGTGAACGCTTTGAGAAGATATCACAAGGAAAATGATGTGAGCATAATCATGATTACTCATGACTTGAACCCGATTCATACACTCGTTGAAGATGTTCTTCTTTTGAAGAACACAGTAATTGGAATTGGTGAACCTTGCAGCATAATGGACCCTGAACTAATCAAGAAGGTCTATGGCCCCACTGCAAAGGTTGTGGAACACTCTGGTCACCGCTACTGCATGACCCACGACTCAGGACTTGATCGCCATGATTGATATCATTCAGATAATCATTGAGAGTCCATTCCTTCAGAGAGCTTTACTTGCTGCTATTTTGATAGCGATAATTGCAGCTGCAAGTGGAACTTTCCTAGTATTCAGAGGTCTCTCATTCATGGCTTCTGGAGTTGCTCACGCAGCTCTGGGAGGTACAGCATTGGGAATTTTCTTACAGGATTCAGGTTTGGTTCCATGGTTTGACCCAATCCTGGGAGCGCTTCTGTTCAGTGTTCTAGTCGCTGCATTCACTGGCTACGCTGGTGAATCTGGAATCACGCAGAAGATGGAGGTGGCCGTTGGAGTTTCCTTTGCGCTATCTATGAGTTTTGCAGTCTTTTTGATGTACTACATTCCACCTTACAAAGTACCATTGATATGGGGATACTTGATTGGAGATATCCTTCTTCTCAATGATCTGGACATATTCATGTTAGGAAGTACAACATTACTTCTAGCAGTTATTACACTGATGTTCAATAAAGAGTTCGTCTATGTCAGTGTTGATATGGAAGGTTCAACTGCTCATGGGATGAATGCTCGCGCGTATCATTACCTGATGCTCATTGTTTCTGCTTTAGCTATTGCACTAGCAACTAAAGCGGTCGGAGCGATACTTGTCTATGCGATAATGGTAGCACCTGCGGCAGCTTCTAATGAACTAGTAAAATCTGTTCGTGGTGTTATTTTTGCTGTCTTCCTGATCGCTCTTGTTGCAGAATTAGTTGGGATAGCTGCCTCATTTGTTGTCTTTGTTTCTCCAAGTGCTATTGCAGGTATTCTTGCAGCTCTATCCTATATTCTTGCACTTCAGATAAAGCGAGTGAGAGATAGAGTAGATGTTGACATTGATGATCCCGATCTATCACCTGACGATTTGAAAGAAACATGGAATCACGCAGTGACTCATGAGCATGAAGATGGCCATGAACATTGATGAACTGGTTCCTCCTTAGTAACAACAATTAATCTGTCGGTATGTTTAAGAGGTAAATGTAAATTCTCGCTTTCCAAGGTCGGTGTGAACAAGAGTGAGCGATGATATCCCAGAAAGAAGTGAAACGATACGTTCTGCTGCAATTACAATTATACTTGCAATAGTTTTCCTAATTATAGGACTTGCATTTTGGTATTGGTCCACTCCAGATCTCATCGAAACAAGCTTTGTTGGTGCTATCAATGAATTCAATCCATATGTAACATTAGTTATTGAAGCACTTGCAATGTTAGGGATGTTCAGTTTCTTATCTGTTACTGTGATTAACCTGAAACTATTTTTCACAGGAATCCGAGCTGGATGGATGGAAGTTATCTCAGTATTCATTATCGTAGTTGTCATATCTTATGTCATGTTTGGAGCTGCAGTCTGCGGTGCGACAGCAGTGCTTTCACTTGGGTTCGTAGTGTACCTTTACTTACTACAAGAGTGATTGTTGCAGAAATATATCTAGCAGCTTTTCCCACCTGCAGATTTTTCTAGAATATACCAGAAGCTTTATGAGTCTAGACCAGCGATTTTGGTTTAAGCCTGAAGGCATCTGTGCCTATGGCTGAAGTATAGGAGTCTTTACGACCCCTTGGAACTGTCAGACTAAGCCCACTTCGTGAGGCTCTGACTTCCAAAGAGTTCTGATGATTTCTTGGAGGAATACATTATGTTTGGGATTTCTGGACAGGGCTATGATATGAGTACAAGCATCTTTAGCCCAGATGGAAGAATATTCGCTGCAGAGTATGCAAAGAAAGCAGTCGAGCTTGGAGAAACCTCGATTGGTATTCTTGTTGATGAGGGAATTATCTTACTTGCAGAAAAGCGAGTTCAGCCTTTGCAAGAACCTGATAGTGTTGAGAAGATTTCAAAGGTTGATGACCATGTTGGTGTCGCTACTGCTGGTTTAATGGCTGATGCTCGGAAACTCATCTATGAGGCTCGTATTAAAGCACAATCCTACTGGTTAACCTATGAGGAATCAGTACCAGGTGAAGCGGTTGCTGAACATATTTGTGATAAGAAAGCTGAGTTTACACAGGGCGGTGGTGCGCGACCCTATGGTGTTGCGATGATTATTGGGTCTGTTGACCATGACTCTAAACCTCGACTCTTTGTTACCGATCCTGTCGGAACATATTGGGGATTCCTTGCAGCAATAATCGGAAAAGGCACTGCAAGAGCTGGAGAATATCTTGAGAAGCACTATGCAAGAAACAAGTCACTCTCTGAAGCTATTGAAATTGCCTTAGGAGCACTTCGTGAAGCTAGTGATACAGATTTCACTGCTGACAATGTTGAAATCGCGAAAATTCCTTTGGATACAAGAAAATTCCAGAAACTTACACGAACTGAGATTGAGGGATTCATTAAACCCCCAAAACCCAGTAAGAAGGAATAGGATTTGATATCATATGATGGGTGGAAAAAAGTCCGGTGAGAAATGGGTTGATATTGACGCAGTTATTGTTGGTATAAAGAAAGGACATCTTCGATTCGAAATATTTGTTGATCCCGATTTGGCATTCAACTATAGACGAGGTGAAGATATTCCAATTCAGGATATTCTCAAATCATTTGAAATATATGAGGACGCTAAAAGAGGAGAGCGAGCTACAGAAAGCTTGGTCAAGGATGCTTTCGGTTCAGGTGATATTTTTGACATTGCTCCAGAAATAATCAAACAAGGAGAGTTTCGACTTACACATGAACAGCGCGTACAGCTTGTTGAGGAGAAGACCGAAACAATAATACAACATATTTCAAAACGAGCAATGAACCCTCAAACAGGTCATCCTCATCCCCCAGATCGTATTCGACAAGCAATGGAAGAGGCTAAGATTCGTATTGAACCATTCATCAGTGTAGATGATCAAATTCCAACCGTTGTTAAATCTCTTAGAGTAATCATACCAATTTCCTTTGAGAGTGTAAAATTACAGGTAACAATCCCCGCTACTTATGCTGGGAAAGGATACAATCTAGTTGCTAATACTGGAGTTATCAAATCTGAATCTTGGAATTTAGATGGTTCATGGAGTGGCTTGGTTGAGCTTCCTGCACAGAAGAGGCAAGAGCTCTATGATGAGCTGAATAAACTCACTAAAGGGCAGATCAGAATAGAGGTCGTTAGATAATTAGATCCCTATACATTAAGAATTGAAGATTGAAAAGATATTATAGAAGGGAACAAATAATTGGCAGTATACTTTCAAAAACGCGAAGTCGTAGTTCCAGGGCAATTACTTGCGGAAGGCAGGTATCGCACATCAGATGGTACCTACGATGAGGGCGGCAAAATATATTCCTCACTTATGGGGTTGGCGGAGCTTAAAGGTAACACCGTTAGAGTTGTTGCACTTGACGGCACCTACATCCCAAAGGAAGGTGACCTAGTCATTGGTACAATTAAAATCGTGGCTGGGAATAATTGGAAGATTGATATCGGTGGTCCTTATGGTGCATCGCTTCATGCAAACAATGCACTGAGAAGACCTTATTCCGATGATATCTCAGAATACATGGATATCGGTGATGTAGTTTCTGCAGAGATTTCCGCTTTTGACAGACAAAGTGGCCCATTCCTTTCGATGAGGGAGAGAGGCCTAGAAGTCTTGGAAGGTGGAATGATTCTTGAAGTCAGTCCTGCAAAGATACCCCGTATCATTGGTAGAAGTGGATCAATGATCAACATGATTAATGATCATTTGAGAATTGATTCTGTTGTAGGTCAAAATGGACGTATTTGGATTAAATCTCCAGATGTTGCAAGGGTAAGGTTAGCAATCAAAGCTTTCAGGATGATAGAAACTCAGGCACACACATCTAACCTAACTGATAGGATTAGTAAAATGCTTGCTGAAGAGGTTGCGAAACTGGTAGATTCAGAACCCTCTGAAGAGCCACGTACGGAAATTAAAACTGTAGATGAAGAAGAACCGGCTCTAGCGCCTGAAACTGAAGTTAGTGAGGTTATTGAGCCAAAACCAGAGGTTGAACCAAAAGCTGAATCAGAGCCACAACCTGAAGCGGCAGATGAAATTGAAGAAGTGGTTGAAGACAAACCAGAACCTGAAGTTTCGACTGACGGAAAAAATGAATCAGATGATAAACCAGAAACAGAGGAAGTGAATAAGTAATGAGTCCAGAAGTAAAGCCCGATTTTCTAATTAGTCCAGAGGGCTTAAGGATAGATGGTCGAAGACCCGATGAACTTAGACCAATTGAGCTAAAGGTTGGTGTGTTGAAGCAGGCTAATGGTTCTGCATCAATCAGACAAGGAAAGACGTACATCATTGCAGGAGTCTATGGACCTAGAGAGTTACATCCAAGACATTTGACAATCAATGATAGAGCGTATCTTAGAGTAGTTTACAGGATGGCTACATTTTCAGTACCTGACCGAAAGAGACCTGCCCCCTCACGGAGGGAAAGGGAGATTTCAATGGTCATTGCAAACTCTCTCAAACCTGCACTGTTCCTTGAAGAATATCCAAAAGCTGTCGTTGATGTGTTCATTCAGGTCATCCAAGCGGATGGTGGAACCCGTTGTGCTGCTATCAATGCAGCATCACTCGCTTTGGCAGACGCAGGTATTCCTATGAGGTGCTTAGTGCCAGCAGTAGCTGTCGGCAAAGCAGATGGTAAATTACTTGTAGACCTGGGCGACGAGGAAGACAAATACGGTCAGGGTGATGTCCCCATGGCAATCCTGCCCACTACTGACGAGATTACATTACTTCAACAAGATGGCTTCTTCAAAAGAGAGGAACTTGTCGAGGCAATGCAAATGGGTATTAACTCCTGTAAATACTTGCATGAGCTTCAGAAGGATGCGCTAAAACGAGTCTATGCCAAGAAACCCTCGGATGGCGAGGATGAAGAATATGAGGATGATCTCGAAACAGACCTCGGAGATGCTGAAATAGCGGGGGATGAATAATATGGGTGATTATAGTACAGAAACAATCAGTCACATTGATCGTGCATTCATTCGCGACCTTTTACGTAAGGGTGAGCGACTCGATGGACGTGCAAACGGTGAATATCGTGAGGTTCCCGTCGAAGAACTGCTTGCCGGCGACCGTATCCGGCTGCTGCCCGGAGAGACGGTGCCGGTGGATGGCACCCTGCTGCGCGGCATCAGCAGTTTCGATGAGTCGCTGTTGACCGGTGAAGCCGCGCCGGT
>JABCSP010000435.1 GCA_018238825.1 Candidatus Thorarchaeota archaeon
TACCAACTGGTTTCTTTGGAAATCACACTGGTGTTTTGGTTTGGGACATTGCTGGTCAGGATTCTTTCTCCACCCTCTGGCCTATATACTTGAAGAATTCTCATTTAGTTTTAATAACAACAGATAGTGGTCTTGAAACTGTTCTTTGGTCTCGGCGTATTTTGAAGTCTGTATCTAGCTGGGCTCCCCGTGCCGCTTTACTTGGAATAGCAAACAAACAGGATTATTCTATTGCCCTAACAGCTGAGCGAGTGGAATCGATACTGGGAATTCCAACAGAAGGGATTGTGGCTTTAGAATCCAGTGATAAAACCCAGAGATCTAGATTGATGAATCAAATTGCATACCAGTTAGGAATCGATTTGGGATATCAAACATAATTAAAAGGAGTAATTTTTGATGATACTTAGTGAAATAATCGAGAACTATACAATATGTGAACCAGTTATTGCTGGTGATTTTGAGATTTTCCCATTAGTAAGCTCTCTTTCAGTTTCTTTGATAAGTCTGAAAGAGGCAGAATCTTTGGGAACCGCATGGATTCAGGAAGGATTCATTGAAACCGTTTCTACACTTGAAGCAATAAACAATAATCAGGCAGGTGTCTTGATTCCATTCCTAACACAGGTTCAAGGAGGAAAACAAGACCGAACTGTATTCGAACCAATCATACTTCCTGCAAATCGTACCGAGAGGAATCCTCTTCAAATACCTACGCGTTGTTTAGAAAAAGGTCGGTGGGGATACCGCGACTCACTGGGACGACGTACAAGTAGAAAGTTTGAATCATCCCCAACGAGAGTTGCTGGTCAAATGGCCCATGCGTTCATGCAAAAGAAAGACCAAGGAAATATCTGGAATCAAGTACGTACTGCTCATGATATACCGGTAACCCGATCGTATCACAGCCAAACAGTAAGTTTCGTTTCTATGAGTAGAAAAATGCATGAACGTAATAAAGAGATGATTGGTATTGAGGATAGTCTATCAAGTGGACTCAACATAAATGGACAGGTTGGTATTCTTGTCGCATTTCGAGGAAGAATATTGGGAGTTGAACTCTATGGTGCATCCAATCTCTGGAAATCATACGCAAAGGAATCTTTGAGAGGATTTCTTTTTGACAAAATCCTCCTGAGGTCTAATAATCACGAAGAACATACTGACATTCGTATGCAGTTTATTGATGACTTCTATGGATTCAATCTGAAAGAACAGGATGCGACAGGGGAAGGTAGTCTGTATCATATATCCAGTGATGATTGGCAAGGAATGTGTCTGGTAGCGAATGATGTTCCTGCACATCTTTATGCGGTTAAGAAACAGCGATGAATATTAGAGGAAGTGCTTTGTTAGATTCATCGTGCTTCACAATAATATTGATAATCTATGATCTTAGCTTGGTGTGGTTATAATGGGAAAAACAATCAGTGACTTTGTGGAAATATACGGAGAGAGAATCATATCCATCATAGAGTCGTGTGATGGGAGTAAAAGTTTAGAAGTAATTGCAAAAGAATCGAATATTCCAATAGAAACTCTGTTATTTGTTGCTGAAAAAATGGTTCTGGCTGGATTGCTTGAAGTACAACACTGATTGATTAACTGTTGAACCACCCTTTTCTTTTTGCAATGTTTGATAAAATGAGTTGAACCTATATAGTCCAATGAAACTTTATTGTTTTTCATCGATAATGTTATCTTTTTCATCGATTATTCTGAGTTATGGTTGATGAACAGGGGAAGAGATCTGAAGATAGTGAAAACATTGATTCTAGCGGAAACGAAGTACCACTGTATCAAGCAGTGAATGATGTGAAAGTTCCTCCGTTGAAAGACCAATCCGCTCAAATCGAATCCGAAATCAGAATTACACTCTTTGGTTGTATAGGTGTTGGTAAAAGTACGATATTACATTCTCTCTTTGCACCTCCAATCAGTCCACCATCTCATATTGAAAGAATTAGAAGGTTCAATGTTCCAGAACATGTCTTCAAAACATCCAAGCGCATTGCTTTTTTCAATCTAAAATCACGAATAGAATGGCAATTACATCTCTTGAAGGTAGTAAAACCCGACCTCATTCTATTAGTGACAGATAGTACAACAGATGACATGGACAAACTCAAACAATATCTTTCAAGAGTACAGGAACTTTACTTGTCCCTTGCTTCGTAAAAAGTGATTATATGTGTCATCGTGAGCTACCCCAAACTGTCATCCTGCCTGTCCCGCGAAACGAAGTGAAGTTGGGGAGGGAAGCGAAGCG
>JABCSP010000436.1 GCA_018238825.1 Candidatus Thorarchaeota archaeon
ATCAGGTAGAATCGCTTTAGCGACAGCAACTGTGTAAAGACCGGATCCACATCCAATTTCTATTACGATCATTCCGGGTTTCGCTTCAATCGCATCGACTATCATGGATGGTGGCTGAATACGATTCCTATAGAGACCTGCTGCGATTACGTCCCCCATTGCAGAAGGCATGGGAAACTTCCAAAAATAGCGAATACTTCGAACACAAACACAAACCCACAATATCATGAATACGAATACTAGGAGTAATATTTCAATTATCCAATGCACACCTTGGAAAAGAAAATCCGATGGTGTGAAATTCTGCAGTAGCAACGTTCTCACCAAATGAGTTATATAAACTAACGTTTGTTAGTTATATGACCTCGCGCTTCAATATATAGGTTGCGATTCTATGACACCGGATGAAACGACTCGACAGCGAATACTTGAATCTGCATACAAATTATTTGTTAAGAAAGGATATCGTGGAAGCTCGATGAGAGATATTGCCACAGAAGCAGGAATCAAGGCAGGCTCCATCTATAATCACTTCGGAGGAAAAGAACAAATCTTTGAAGCTGTCTTTATTGAGAAGCATCCAATGTTTAGGATTCTTGCAATTCTTGAAGAGGTCCATGGAAACAACGCAGAAGAGTTGCTAACAAATGCAATCAACCGACTCAATAAAGAGTTGAAGAGTGAACCCAATCTATTGAATCTCTTCTTTGTAGAATTTGTGGAGATGGATGGAAAGCACATCCCTGAAGCTATCAGAACTAATTTTCCTTCAGATTCCAATTTCATGAAACAAATCTTTCAGATGAAGAATGAGATTCGCGACATAAGAGAACCTGTTCTCATCAGAGCCCTTATCGGAACTATCTTAGCAAATATCATGTTCAACTGGTTTATTGGAGATACTAAATCGAGAAGATGGGGATCTTCAGCTGAGTTGACTGATGTCCTTCTAAGAGGAATTCTCAAGGAATAATTAATCGAGCATACGCTTACTTTACGAAGTCATAAATTGTACTTCAGAAGTATACTATGTGCTTGTATTCGCGATATCTTTAGAGGAGGTGAGAAGAAGTGAAGTTTCTAATTGAATGGACTATCAAACCAAAGTATAGAAAGGATGCAATCAAGGCAGTTGAGAAATTCGAACAGCCCAAGACAGTGAAGACAGTATTTGCAGCTCACTTTTGTGTTGGTGCACAAAGAGGAATTGCAGTTGTTGAAGCAGAGGATGCAGCGGTCATCCATAAAACATTGAGCCAAATGATGGATTATACCAATTTCAATGTCACTCCGATACTGCCATTGTTTCCAAAATGATCTCTAACAAATGATGCAACTTGATTTTATGTCAGGAGTGCAATCCATATACAAAAACAAAATCGCCCTCAAAGATTACGCTGATTTCCTAGTTGGTACTTGTCCACCGAAAGCAATGTAGTCAAAAGATGGAACAGTACCGAGAGTCGTAGGACTTGCAGTAGGAGCTCCAGAGCTCATTGCGTTGTACTTGAAATTCAATGTCCCTGGATATACTGTATTTATCCTCTCGAATTATGACCCTGAAGATGTTGAACCTGTTACAAAATCAATTATGGATATGTTTGTTTCAGAGAGTGAGAGAGGAGAGAAAGTCGAGATGAAAGTAAGAGAGGAAGACTAATCATTCCTCAACTTTCATCAATGCAACCAGTGCCTCACCGTCTAGCACTAGCTTGTTCTCCTGATTTGTACAGGTTGTACGCAAGGTCACTCGCTCCTTCTCATCATTGAGTGCGATGACTTCAACACGGGCAGTGATTGTATCATCCATTCTTACAGGACCAAGAAAACGCATACTTTGGCTCATGTATATTGTCCCCGGACCAGGTAGGTGCATGCCAATAGCGGTACTGATGAAAGCAGCTGTGAGCAGACCGTGAGCAATTCGTCCACCGAATATAGTTTTTTTTGCCCATTCTTCATTGAAGTGTAGGGGATTATGATCTCCACTGAGGTCTCCAAAAGTTTTGATATCATCTTCAGTAACAGTATGAACAACTTTCGCCACTCGACCAAATTTGATATCTGAGTACTTTGTAACTTTCATTTGACTCAAGATTCTTGATACAGTAGTATCCTAAAAATCAACCTCAAGTGTTGAAACTAAAAAAGATAGAGAGAGGAGCCCAGAAGACTCCTCAAATCCAGATTATGTTCCCCGTTTTTTCAGTACGACAATGACAACCAGAACTAATATTGCTCCTCCAGCTCCAATT
>JABCSP010000437.1 GCA_018238825.1 Candidatus Thorarchaeota archaeon
AAGCTATTTGAATTAGAGATAGCTAGTACTGGTCTTACAGATGACTTGGCTAAACGCTTTGAGATACCTGTAGTCAAGGGCTCATTGAAAGGGAGCACAAAGCCTCCATACTTTGTTGGTGGTAAAGAACTCAAGGTCAAGACTTACTACAATAAGAAGACCGGAAAACTTGTGGGTGGCCAACTAGTTGGTCTGGAGGATGCTGCAATGCGTCTCAATGTCATAACCATGGGAATTCAACAGAACATTGATGCAAAGGAGTTCTTCGATTTTGAGAATTGCTATGCACCAGCAATCTGTGATACATGGGATCCGCTAGTACAATCTGCAGATGCTGCTCGTCGAAGACTGAAAATCTAACTAGGGAATGACTGATTATTTCCCCGATATGATTGGTATATTATTGAGTGCATACTGGAATGAGCTCACCTGAGTTGGTGAGCTCGCCACAAGCATAATTTTGTCAAGAAGATTTTCTTCTTTTGAGTAATCATTGATCGCCTTGATTATTTCCTCTGCGATTTCCCAACTAGGTATTCTAGAAACCTCGAGTCCCATTGTGAAGAATCCGATATTAGTTGCTTCAATCTTATCTGCTGAATTCAACGCCTCAATTGTGGCATTGTATATTGCTTCTCTTCTATCGGGATTATCCATCGAGATTGCCGGCCAATGGATTACATTCTCTGCATCGCTAGCTTCCTTTATGGTGATTCCAAACCCGCCAACCGTACCACCACCTCCTATCACTCCACCAGGTGTGATTCCAAGTGGAATATCTTGAGACTTCACTACGAGCTCAAGATCTGAATCATCAAATCGACCAAGTATGACAGAAACATCAATGTCCCCAACAATATGTTGTTCCAATATTTTTACTCCTGAATTTCATCAAATGATTTGCAATAGCAATCACATACATACTTGTTCAGACCTACAAGCGTTATTTCCTTTACTGATTTTGACGAACGAGCATAATGACAGACCCCAGTAACTATTGCCTTGGCTGAATCGTATTCTGAGAGACCTCCCACCCCTGCACCAATTGCTGGAAATGCCACCGATATCAGATTGTGCTGGGCGGCGATACTCAATGCATTCTGTACTGATGAAACTACCTTCCAATGAGTTGCTTTTCCTCCTGGCGGCATACCTGCGCAATGGATTACATACTTAGCAGGAAGATTGCCACCAGTAGTTATGACCGATTCTCCTGGTTTGATAGGTCCGAGGGATATTGCTTCTTTTTCTATCTCAATGCCACCTTTTGCTTTAATGGCTCCTGCTACACCCGAGCCCATCCATAGGTCTGAGTTGGCTGCATTGGCAATCGCATCTACTGCAAGTTCAGTGATATCTCCAATATATGTTCGAACTATGACATCACCTAATTTTTTCTCCATTATCCTCTCTCCATATATGAAATACATTTCATATTGTAATCATTTCCGAATAAGGTTGTCGTCCCACAACCTTTTTGGATAAAGCACAAGTTTTCTCACATGGCGAGAACACTGAATGACATCAACGACGAAGAGATACAGAGTCTAATCAAGAGATTCGGTGAACCAGTTAGACTTCAATTCGCAGCTGATTTTCAAGAGTTTGAGTGTCATCTAGTTCGCCAAACCTGGAACAAAGGACGGCTTCATGATGTGACATGTTTCATTCGTCATGCTGAGGATGAGTATGTAGTAATTCAGAAACATAACTATGCTGGGTCTGGGATCTATCGTGCACCCTCAGGAGGAGCTGCATTTGGAGAATCTCTTGAAGTTGCTGCTCATAGAGAGATGCATGAGGAAACTGGGCTTGAGATCAGGTTGCTAAGATTTGTACTCGATATGTCTTTTGATGTTGTCTGCGCTGATGAAACCATACCGTGGCGGTCTCTTGTCTTTCTGGCTGAACCCGTAGGTGGAACAATGAAGCCTATTGACACTCGTGAGATATTTGATGTCAAGGTGATGACCCGCCAAGAACTGTTAGGTGATGTGGACAAGTTTATGATCGAGTCTGGTTGGGGCGGCTTTGCATACAGGTCTTACTTGACCCGTGAGTTCTTCAAATGTATCGCTGAATTGAATGTTTAGTGAGTGTTACTAGCATTCTAATTCCTGCTGACAAATCAGTAAGTATAGCAGAGGATATTGACAGGCTGAGTTTTCTTAGCGACATAAAACTTAATCACTCAACTCCCGAACCCCCACGACCCTGCATTATCTTCTGCTCATTTTATTTTCGCAAGC
>JABCSP010000438.1 GCA_018238825.1 Candidatus Thorarchaeota archaeon
GATGCTCTACAGCATCAAATATACATATCCTCTCTCAAACTATGGACAAAAGTCGAGCTGTTATGTATTGCCTTCCATTAAAGGAAAGGTTTGTCGAATTACGTATAGTAGGAGGGGCTATCATCGGCCTTAGTATCTGGTTTTGGACCGAGTTGTCCGGTGGTTTCGTTTAGGAGTGCAATCACCATATCTATCGCACTATGAAGTCTTCTCATCTTATCCCAGAGTGCCTGTTCATTGAAGGAATCATCGTAGATTCGATCTGAAATGACGAACCCCGGTCCTTTAGGTTGTGGACCCTGTTGACCTGGGCGGGGTTGGATGAAGCCAAGATTCACTCCTGCTGTGAAGCTGAATTTCATTGCGTCCATTTGAAATGCGCGTAATTTCTCAGCAGTCAAGAGTTTCTGATGTTGCGGAGAAATCATAATCTGTGACTCAATCTGGATATGTCGCTGATCATTAGGTCTCACAACAGTGAAGAAGAATCGCTGAAACTTGATTTTGAAGAGGAATTCTGCTCTAGGGTTCGAAATACTCTCGACCTTAGTACCTTCTCGCGAGAACCAATCACGTACTGCTTTCTTGATGAGGTCAGATTCTTCCACATGTATTTCCTCCGATATCTATGCTGGATTGGAGCTTCACTTAATGCTTGTGTTATTCACGAAACCATTCTACTTTTTCATAACCTGTAGGAGACCTATCTGCATAACAAGTGATTTGATTCCTTACAGTCTGAATCATTTCTGTGTTTCCTTTAGAAGTTATGATACGTTCCTCTGAATTCGGTCTTGTAAGCACGACTCCCCATGGGTCAACTATCTGACTGTGACCAAAGTAGGTCTTCTTGTCAAAACCAAAACCAACACGATTCACCGCAGCTACATACACTTGATTCTCAATTGCTCGTGCCCGTACAAGCGTATTCCAATGAGCATGTCTTGGGTCTGGGAATGCGGCAGGTATGACCAAGATTTCTGCCCCCTCAAGAGCCAGTCTTCGAGAAATCTCGGGAAATCTAATGTCATAGCAAATCTGAACTCCCACATTAATCCCTCCACATTCCATGAGTACCATTGATGTACCCCCATCGAAGACATCACGTTCTTCTTGGAAAGGGTGTATCTTCCTGTAAGTTCCAATTACCTCTCCTGATGGATTTGCAGAAACGAGTGTATTGTAGTGTTTCTTCTTACTCTTTTCAATACCAGTCCCAAAAACATAGGCTCCATGTTCTTTTGCTATTTCATAGAGAAACTCACTTGTTGGTCCTGGTACACCGGGTCCTTCTCGTTCATAGTCTTCATGTCTGTAACCAATTGCAAATAATTCGGGAACAACTATGAAATCTATTCCTTCTGATGGTTTGTGGTCCTTCAGAAATTCTCGGACACGCATAAAATTGAACTCGCGATTACCTTCTTCGCATGGCATCTGAATAAGGGTCATTGTGAATTCCAAAGGTTCCAAATCTCCAATCATGTTTAACTCTGATATCTACATAAGTAAACCGACTTACGTACGTTTCCAAGAATAACAACACACATCATAACGCTTAATTGCATGTCTCCAGTTGCGAGCTCGATGGCTCTCATCGGACGTGTTCTTAATGGTTAATGAGGTAAATACCGAACCCAAGAGCAGGAAGGATATGCCAAAGACATCTTACTCGAAGCCCATGATCGGGGCTACGGGTAAGACAGGCAGCTGGCGCACATTTGACCCTGTGGTCGATTATGACCAGTGCAATAGATGTCGAACCTGTTGGCTACACTGCCCTGAGGCTGTAATAAGCTTGGATGAGGATGGAACTCCTCACATGGATTACGATTATTGTAAAGGGTGCGGAATTTGCGCCCAAGTCTGCCCAAAGAAGTGCATCGAGATGGTGCGCACAGACGAGCGAAAAAGGAGGACTGGTGAAGTTTGAAGACAGAGCTCATGAGTGCTAACTACGCTGCAGCACGTTCTGCGGTTTCTGCTCGTGTTGAAGTTGTGGCAGCTTACCCTATCACACCGGCGACCACAGTTCCTGAGCAAGTTGCATTACTAAATGAAAAGGGGATTTTCAAAGGTCAGTTCATCCGTGTTGAGTCTGAACATTCTGCGATGTTTGCTTGCATTGGAGCAAGTTCTGCAGGTGCCAGAGCTTTTACTGCAACATCATCAAACGGTTTGCTATTAATGGATGAAGCTCTGCACTGGGCTACAGCGGCAAGGCTTCCTATTGTCCTAGCAAACAT
>JABCSP010000060.1 GCA_018238825.1 Candidatus Thorarchaeota archaeon
GCCAAGTCCAAAGATCAATCTACAGTCGCCGCGAGTTGCACGGAGACACTAAACGCCTGTTGGAGAGGCCGTAAGACTTTCCAGTCCTTCGGGACCAGCAAAGCAGCCTCGATGAATCAGGAACCGAACATCGATCATGGGCTACATGTCCAAAATCGGATAAGCTTCGGGCAACGATAACCGGATCATTGATTTGAAAGAATCAAAGAAGTGCACTAATCTGTGCACTTCACCTTTCTTATGGGAACCTTCATAGCAACGATTTTCTCCTTCAACCCTGAGTGTTTGTCTATGAATCAGTCTAGAGTTCTATCCCTTCTGAAAGATCTGATAGCTACCAATTCTGAGAACCCTCCTGGCAGGGAAGATGCAGTTGCTAAGATTCTTCGAGATCATCTGGAATCATATGGTATCTCATGTGTATCTGTCGGACCCAGTAAACGACCGAATCTCATCTTCTCTAGTCATGATGGGGAGAAAGGAGAACTTGTAATGCACGGCCACATGGATACAGTTCCAATCGGAGACCGTGATAGTTGGGCTCATGACCCATTTGGATCAGAGATTGTGGACGGGCTTCTTTATGGAAGAGGTGCCTGTGACATGAAGGGTCCAGTAGCAGCTCTCACTGAGACACTCATTTTGTATACAGAAGAAAAGCATGGCAGACCACTTCTTCTATTGGCAACTAGTGACGAGGAATCAGGTTGCTCAGGCGCTGAAGAAGTTGCTAAGAGTGGAGAGCTTATGGGTGTGAGCTATGGAGTTTGCGCAGAGCCTACCGACCTTCAAGTGCTAGTTGGTGAAAAGGGGATATTCTGGTCAAAGGTCGTTGCTGAAGGGAAGTCTGCACATGGGTCACGACCCGAAGAAGGAGTGAATGCGATCAGTGCTTGCATGGATGCGATAAGAGAAATCACTTCTGAACCGTATCCTTACGAGAAGACTGAACTATTGGGAGATCCAACCCTTAGCATTGGGATGATTCAGGGTGGAATCAAAGTCAATGTGGTAGCTGCATATTGTGAAGCTCAATTAGATATGAGGACAGTTAAGGGACAGACTCCAGAAAGTCTGATGGAGCAAATGAATAAGCGGCTAGAACAAGCTGGTCTTTCTGATCGAGTTCGGGTTGAATATATTCATGGAAAACCCGCAGTATATACTCCCAAAGATATTGAGATTGTCCAGATTGCAGTAGACCAAGTTGAACAAGTAACGGGGATACGACCAACCCTGACGAGTGCCACCTACGGGACAGATTGTTCTGTCTTGCAACCAAAAGTTGGAATCATGAACGTGATTTGTGGTCCTGGTTCAATTGAACAGGCGCATCAACCTAACGAATTCATTAAACTAGACCAACTCTATCAGTCTGTTGATGTTTATCTTGGAATTGCGCGGAAGTTCGATAGGTAATCTCAAGATTGTTTCTTTGCAGCTCTCTTAGCGATAAGTGATGCAACGGATGCAGCTCCAAGACCATTTCCTATATTCACAACAGCAAGTCCCGGTGAGCAGGATTGAAGCATTGATGCCAGTGCAGTTTCTCCTTTTCCTCCAAAACCATAACCTGTTGGGACTGGAACTCCAATGACTGGTATGTCTACGAGCGCTGCTACTACCGTGGGTAGAGCTCCCTCCATCCCTGCAAATACAATGAGTACATCAACATCTTTTGATACAATTTCCTTGATAGGCTCTATCAATCTATGAATCCCAGATACTCCTACGTCATAGTAGCTAAGTACTTCCACTCCCACAAGTTTAGCAAGGGCTTCTGCTTCTTTTGCATAGGGAATGTCTGAGGTTCCAGCTGTGATGATTGCAATCTTCCCCACTGTACTAACTGACCAACCCGCCCTGCTAACAAGTGCGGTCAAGATGGGGCTCTTGCCAAAGGCTTCAATCTCTGCATCTTTGATACTGGTCAATAAGAACTCCATTTTCTCCTGAGTCATCCTTGTCACTAAAACTGCGTCCTGATTTTTCAGCATTCCTTCGACAATTTGAACAATTTCTTTGGCATCTTTAGACTCCCCAAATACAATTTCTGGAATTCCACTTCTAGATCCTCGATCAACATCAATCATCGCAAGCTCCCCGATACTATCAAGGGTAAGTGTCTTGAGTTGTTTTTCGGCTTCATCAATTGTAATTTTTCCAGAAACCAACTCATCAAGTAGTTTTCGTGTTCTATTCATGCAGTTCACCAAAGAATAATACTTTTTGTCCCATCGGCATAAACCTTAAAGTTGACGTTGTATTGAAACAGCTCACTCTGTTATTAATCCTCAGCAAAGGTGCAACCATTCATGCAGATAACTGACATTCTCGATACCATATTGGGCGACCCAATGATACTGATAGCAATATTCTGGATAGTTGGAATTGTTATCGCTGTAGTCCTCCTGAAAAGATCAAAGGGTTCAAAGAAGCCTAAAGACCTAAAGGAACCAAAGACGCCCAAAAGGTCTAAGATCAAAGTTAAAGGCCATCTGATGAAACCGATTCAAAAGATGGAAGGACAGGCTGAGAAAGACAAGGAACTGACTGTTCCTCCTGTTCGTTCTCGACAGGAAATTATCACAGAGATATTCGAGTCCAAGACAAATGCAATTGGGTTAGAGGCATCGACAGCAGGTGGATTTGTTCCAGTTTCTTACACACCGCTTGCTAGATTTTTGAAAGACCATAATGTTGCAGAGGATACAGTTAGTGCAATTATCGACGGAATAATGGAGGAAGAAAACGCAGAGTCTGTCAAGGCGATAATTGAAGCTGCAGCTGATTCACCTGAAGTCAATCTCATCGGTGATGAACTAGACAAAGCCAAAGAACTTGCTGTACAGGAATGGAGAAACGTTAAGGCTCCCTCTGAAGTTTGAGGAGACTTGTAAGATGACTGAGCTTCTTCATATGAGTGACAATTATATCAGAGAATTTGATGCTACTGTGATAGAGTCTGGCGATGGTTATGTAGTTCTTGATAAGACGGCTTTCTATCCTGAAGGTGGTGGTCAAACAAGTGATCATGGTGAACTCTCAGACAATGAGAGAACTATTACAGTGAAAGAAGTTCGGAAGATTGAGGGCGAAATACGTCACCTAGTTGATGGTCAATCCTTTGAGGTTGGCGATTCTGTTCATGGAATCCTCGATTGGGCTCGTAGGTATGAATGTATGCGATTTCATACATGCCAACATGTTCTATCACGATATCTCCAGCTTAATTACGGTGTGGAAACAAAAGGTAATAATATCAAACCTGGAAAAAGTAGAGCTGATTATACACCGCTAGAATCTTTTGATGAAGAAATGAAACGTAAAGTAGAAGCTGGAGTCAATGCAATACTGAGTCAGAATCTCCCAGTTGAAATTCGCAATATGCCTCGTGCTGAAGCAATTTCATTTCTTGAAGAAAAGCAGTATCAAACTCGATATCTTGAAATGGTACCAAAATCTGTTAAGGAATTTCGTGTTCTCCTTATTGGGGACTATGATGCTGCATCCTGTGCTGGAACCCATGTTGCCAATACAAGTGAGATTGGTAGGATATTGATTGGTAAATCCAAGAACGTTGGTGCTGGAGTAAGAAGAATCTACTTCAAACTTTCCGACCGTTGATTGGTACAATTTCACAACAGCCAACAGTTTTATGCACACTATTACTGAACAGGAGTAGTGTGACCATTATGAAAGCGCTAGTGCTTACAGCTGGAGAAGGTCGTCGACTTAGACCACTAACGACCAATCGTTCGAAATCTATGTTGATGATTGCTGGACGACCAGTTCTACAGTATATCATCGATAGTCTTGTGGAAAATGGAATTCGTGACATTATACTAGTTATTGGTCACGGGCGTGAAGAATTGATTGATCATTTCCAGATGGGTGAAAATCAAGATGTTAGAATCAGGTATGTGATTCAACACAAGCAAGAAGGAACTGAAAATGCAATTTTAACAGCTCGCGAGGAACTTGAAGATGAAGAAGAATTTCTTCTTGTGAATGGTGATGTTCTTGTTGAACCTGAAATGGTCAAGAGGACTCTCACTAACCATGAAACAGTTGGTGGTGATGTAACAATGCTCGTCACACTTGTTTCAAATCCAGAGCAGTTTGGTACGGTCAAAATCGGACCTAATGGCGTTGTTGAGAAACTTGTCGAGAAGGGTGGTCCAGATCGATATGTAAGCAATTATGCAATAGCAGGTGTATCCATCTTCAACAAAGAAACTCTCACATTACTTGAGAAACATGGGAAGATGGAAAAAGCATTTGAAGAAATGATTGAAAGTGGCAGACAAATATCTGCTGCAGTTTGGGAAAAGGAATGGGCTGAGTTCACTTGGCCATGGGACCTCCTTAACGCTAATCGAATAGTCATGGACCGACAACTCCGTGGAAAGGGCACCTTCATTGCGGAATCTGCTGACGTACATCCAAGTGTAGTACTCGAAGGATCTGTCTTCATTGATGAAGGATGTACAATTCGTCCAAATACTACACTACGGGGTCCAATCTATATTGGAAAGAATGTTTACATCGGAAATAATTCACTCATTCGTGACTATTGTAGTCTTTGTGATGGAGTACGAATTGGATATTCAGTTGAAATGAGAAACACCATGGTTTTTGAAAGGGTGAATGTTGGTCGAATGACCTACTTAGCTGATTCTATTGTTGGCGCAGATACCTGTATTGAAGCTGGAGCGCAACTTTGGAACTGGAGGCCCGGACATGGACCTCTATATCTAGAGAGCAAATCTGAAAAAGTCCAGATACCTTCTCGTAAGTTTGGAGCAATTATCGGTGATAATGTAATAATTGGTATCAACGCATCAATTTATCCTGCAACCAGGATTGGTGAGAATAGTGTTATCTCTGCAGGTTGCGTTGTGAATGAGACCATTCCACCAAATAGTGAAGTCAATCTTGTTCAAAAAATCAAAATCAGCCCGAGAAAGGACGATTGAAGCTGCTAATCATTTGAGTTATTGAAAAAGCCCACCTCTTTGTCATCAACGATTACAAAAGTGGTGTCCTCTCTTACAACGGTTCTAATCTCAGGGTCCTCTTTCCGGGGAGCTATCTCGAATTCATGACCATCGATTTGGATTGTTGTTCTATTTGCTGAATGGATAATTACAGTATCATGATGCACATTTTGGTGCTCTGCTTTCCTACTAGGTACAAGTTTCAATTGTGTAAGAAGAGCATTCAGATGTATCACTTCGTTTTCATTCAAAAGTTTACGAATAGATCTGTATCCAAGGTATCTATCCTTTCCCCTTCGAACAATATGGTCTTCGTATTTTCCTGCAAACAACCGCTCCACACCTAAATATGGCCCAAAACCTCTCTCTACTGCATCAAGGTCGGTGCTTATCTCTGACTGCTTTGTTTTGCCTTGAGCTGCATGACTTAGCTCATGAGCTAGGAGTCCTGTAAGCGCAGATTCATGCCAATGTCTTGTTTCATTGCTACATCTTATTCTAATGTCATTGGACTCTTGTGACCAGCTGATAGTTGCAAAACTAATAGATCGACCCCATTGTATTTTGATATTACTATGAATCAATTCTGGATATGCAATCTCTACAAGACGATGAACAAGTTCTGTGAGTTCAATCTTTTCGCTCATTAGAGAATCTTCCCATATCAAAACAAACGACTAATGAGCACCTTTAAAAGTCAAACTCTGGATTTTCGCGAAGACGACCTAGTCAGCTGTATCTAGGAGAGTAATTACCATCAGTCGAAAGAAGTGGGGCAAATCTGCCACCAAGACCGAGAAAATAGTTAGAGACGCAGTCCCAAAGCCTGAAGTCCTAAAAGGGATCGATGAGTACCTAGGCAAAACTAGGTCCGTTACATGCTATGATCTTGCCAATAAATTCAATATCAGGATGAGCGTAGCACGCAAGCTTCTAAGAGACAAAGAAGCAAAGGGCGATCTTGTACCTTACATCAGAGAGGGCGGTTTCGTTGTATATACTACTCCAATAGAAATGGAGAAGAAAGATGGCGGTGTACCCGTGATGACCTCTGATGTTTTCAAAGATATTGCATCATCTGTGGACTCAAAACCTGTCATTACCGAGGAAATGGACGAAGCACTTCATGCAGCTAGTACTCCTGGTGCAGTCAAACCAAGTAAGCTGGCTAGAAAGAGGAGAGAACTTGGAGAACGCAAGGAACGAAAGGATGAACGACCTGTGGTTGTTGTAGAACCTCTCGAAGGTGAGAAGAAAGAAGATTCAGAACCAGAACTTGCAGTAGCAGCTAAGAAGAAACCAGCTAAGAAAGAAGCGAAGCCAAAGAAGGAAGCAGCTAAGAAGAAACCAGCTAAGAAAGAAGCGAAGCCAAAGAAAGAAGCAGCTAAGAAGAAACCAGCTAAGAAAGAGGCCAAGCCCAAGAAAGAAGCAGCTAAGAAGAAACCAGCTAAGAAATAATCTGAATTATCTAATGAGTGGACGACTTGAACAGAGTTGTCCCTCTCTTCTTCTTATTTTGTGATATCATTGAAAAAGAATAGTGATGGCTCCGCACCTCTTAGATTTGGAGCCAACGATTGTTACTTGTTTACTGAAATACAAATTATTTGAGTGCTGCAATCTGTTTGTCCAAGTCCTCAAGCTGACTATCTAAATCAGCTTCTTTCGTCTTGTACTCGTCTTCGGGAATATAGCCCCGCATATAGTCGAAACGAAGATCAGTCAACTGTGCTTTAAGCCGATCTTTTTGTTGCAGCAAGAAATCTAACTGATCGCTTCCTTCTGTAGATTCTACAGTTGGTTCAGGAGTAGCTTCTGGAACTGGTTCTGGCTCAGGAACAGGTTTTGGAGTTGGTTCTGGAGCTGGCTCAGGAGTAGGTTCTGGAGCTGGACTAACCTCCGGCGTTGGTGCCGGTTCAGGTGTAGGTACCGGTGCCGGAGCATCAACTTTTGGGGCATCTGTTTTGACGCTTTCCATTTTCTCCATATTCTGCCTCAGTGCTTCGATCTGATTTGCTATCTCGGCAAAACTGTCGTTAATTGTCTGGTTAATAGACATCTTCATCTTAGCGAAGTTTTCAGCCAGAGTATCTGCGAGCTTTTTAGTCTCGACAACATTCTCGGCGAAACCTTCGATTTCTTTAAGTTTCTCCATCATTGCGCTTAAATCGAAAGACATGATTATAATCACCTGTGTGCGCTTGTTAAACGAAACTTCTTCTCTTTGGTTCTTAACCTTTGCCTTGATGCACTAAATTGTTAATTTCACGAAATTGTCTATATTTTTTTATCAAAGAGGTTTGATTGGTTCTTCTTCAAATATTGGCTTTCTCGTAACAAAGAAGACAAAAGTTACTGCATATGCTAAGACATGAATAAAACTTGCATATAGAACAGCCCATGAAGTCATAACCAATGCTGCTGATATTAGAAAAAGTCCTGCAGAGGCGAGTGGAATATTTTCTGTTTTGATATTTGCCATGTGCAAAAGAATTGATAGTCCTGCTACTAATCCGAATAGGGAGTATGCAGCAATAGCATTTGGATAGTAGGTTATAGCCTTGGTATATGTAATAGACTCAACTATGTAGTACGGTCCAGTTGTAACAAAGTCGATTAGCGCTAAGGCACTAATTGATGCTGCAATAAGAGCTGTTAACATCCCAATGACTGCTGCTATCTTGAGATGAATACGATTGATAGCATAAAGTCCGAGTGAAAAAAGAACTAGAGTAATGGTCATGCCCGCATAATATGCAACTAAGGGTTGAATGTATGCTGAACCAGAACTATGTGCAAAAAGATATCCATGAATTGTAAAGTAAAGAAAATTCACCATTCCAACTAGACATCCAACTCCTGCCAAGTATAAGAACGGTTTAGTTGTTGGATTGGAAAGGGGTTTCTGTTTCTCTGCACATTCTCTGCATGTTATGGCTCCTCTAAAGCGTACCATTTCGTGCTGTTCGAGTTCCTTCCCACAGAATATGCATTTTACATCGATATCATTGCTTTCGTCTTCTGTCATAGTATCTACCACAATTTTACAATTGAAGATTTGACTTCTACAAATATATCATATGTTGAAGATAGATACGGTTTGGTTCTGGAAGGATATTCGCATTATGCTGCTTTTGCATCTGCCTTGCCTTCGAGAATTGCCCTTCTAATAATCTGTATCAGACGGTCTCGATAGGAGATATCGATGGCAACAAGCTCGTAAGTTGGGATACCCAAAATTTGGCCCACACGTTCTGGTGTAAGCGCTGTCGGTAGATCCTGCTTGTTTGCAATCCCAATGACCTTTGCATCAGGAACTTCATCTTTAACCAGTGTAACCAATTTCTTACTTCTGAGAACATTCTCAAGTGTGCTATCCGTGACAATAATGACAACCTGTGCATTAGCAATCATCTTAGCCCAGAGAATACTGAATCGAGATTGTCCTGCCAGATCCCAAAGTACAATATTTGCGTTGTTTATTTCATCTGGCAATTTTTTGATTGATACACCAATAGTTGGGTCATGAACGAGTGGTATGGTTTCTCCACGAAGAAGATGAAGAGTAGTTGTTTTACCAACTCCTGCGAAGCCTAAGATAGCAACCTTTACCATCGTAACTGCAATTTCATCGACCTTATCATCAAATCCATCAAGAGACTGGTTTGCAATGGCTAAATTCGCATAATCCCTCATGAATGATTCTACAAGCTCACTCATTTTCTCTTCGATTTGATTTGCATCGTCGGCTTTGTCTGCTACAAACATGAATGTGAAGTTGTTTCTTTGAGCATAGAAGATACGTGCAATTGCTGCGTTCATATGTTCTGTTTTATCTTCTAAATCCACAGTCTTCAGAAAGTGTGTAAGATTGACCAGAAATTCAACCATGCTTGCCTTTGAGTCGCTCTTGGCATACTCTTTGGAATAAATCATGTTTCCTTGTTCACCAAGGACGTAGACACCACGAATCATTTTACTTCACCCCAAGTTAGCATTAGAAGTTCCAAATGTCGTCGTGCTGCTTCTGGTGATATTTCTTTCTCTGATAGTTTCTTAGATATGATAGGTAAAACGTATTCAGGCATGAATGATTCAATTCTGGGGTTAGTTAGAAGCCCCCAGAGATTCTCTTCATCAAATCTGATTGCAACTTTGTCCGCTTCTAATGAGAATAACAATTTTCTTACTACTGATTCTGGTAGTGCAGTCTTCTGAGAAATTTCTGTGATTGTTAGAGGTTGCTCCCTTAATGATATCAACACTCTATACTGAAGTTTCTCAGCAAGGATTCGTGAAATTTTCTCTCTATCTTCAAGTATAGGTGAATTGGGATCATCAAATGGTAATGTGGGATTATATCCTTTGTTTGGTGGAGGTGGTGAGAAGAACTCAGTCAAGAACTCTTCATACTTCTCAACAATTGTTGGTATTGCTTCCTTTGTCTTCAAAATTGAATTTACAGGGGGTTCGCGATATCCAAAGATATCTTTCACAAGAAAGACAGTTTCTGAGGTTTTTCCGAGAAGCTCCACTTTTACTATACCGGACTCCATAAGGGGTGCCATTGCTTCTCGTAAATCAATCTCATCGTTCTGTACTTGGGTTCTCAACCAGATTGATAATTTAGCAGCCTTCTCAATACCCTCTGCTTGCATTCTTTCTAGCAGCAGAGCTGATGATGGAGTAATAAAAACTTCAGCAAGTTTTTGTTCTTCTGACAAGTCCTCCAGAATGCTACCTTTCGCCAATACATCTTCCAATGAGAATGATT
>JABCSP010000439.1 GCA_018238825.1 Candidatus Thorarchaeota archaeon
GTCGGTTGTTGAATGGAGTTGCTGTAAGTAGCATTACTTTGTTTCCCTGACAAAGTCTGTGCAAATTTATGTAATCATCTGTGTTTTCATTTCTGAATTTATGTGCTTCATCAACGATTATTAATACTTCTTCATCATTCCAAACATTTTGTAGATGATCAATAGCTTTATGAATCGAACCTGTTCCGAAAACAACAGCATTAAAATTAAAAATGGTTCGATATTCTTTATCCCACTGATAATGCAGATGTGGTGGAGCTATTATTATCACTTTCTTTCTCATATTAAATGCAACTGTGGAAGCAATAATACTTTTTCCTAGTCCAACAACATCAGAAATTAAAAACTTTTATATTGGAAAGGAAGAAATTATAAATGGAAGTAAATGTATATAAACCATTAAGATAATTTCTCTTTTATATCTTTTGGGAGATTCATCTCGCGCCCTCTTTTGGATTTCAGGTATTGGGAAATGGCTGATTCTGTCAATCCCAGCTTCTCAGCTGCCTGTTTCTGTGTCATGTTAAGTTCTTCTACAAGATATTTTGCAAATTCCTTCCTGATAGTAGGCAGCAGGTACCATACAACCAGTTCGCAGGGTAGTTTCATTTACAACACCGGAGAATGACCTAACACAGGTGCAATTTGACACACAAACAGAACAAATCATTGTATTCATCGACTCTTCGAAAATCAAAGAGACCTCATCCAATATCATACTTGATTATGATGATGCAATGCTTCAAGCGGTGAAATTCATCGAAAACCACAATCTCAATAACGAAATACTTGTAAATAGCTTGGCTGCAGACGAAAGTGAATGCACGGAGTATAATTGGTTCTTGACATGGCATCATAACTTCAATGGGATTCCAATTAAGGATGATCGGATTGAGATTCGAGTGAATAAATTTACAGGTGCAATTACCGGCTTCTTTTCGAAATGGTCTGAAGCACAACTTGATTGTGAACCGCAACTTTCTATTACTCAGATTGAGGAAGAACTTCGAAAAATAATCGAACCTGAGCTTATGGATTACGTAGAAGACACATCACTTCAGTACATATATTCAAGAACTGACGAAACTCTCCGTCAAAGACCTCAACTCTCATATGTATTCGAATTTGAACAAAGATGCACAACTCGAGAAATCTGGTTAAGTGCAATAAATGGTGATTTCTTAGGTGATGAAAAAACACTAAGTAATGGTGACGTAGAGATCACTGTTGTCGAAACTCCTGGTGTTGGATATTCTGATACTGGTTCTCGTGTGAAGCCACGATTTCAAACAAATGACTATAGCACGTCTTATCATTACAATGTTACCAAAGATGATCTGCTCGAATATTGGGATGAGGATAATCTGGAATACCTCTATCATTGGGGGCATGGTTACAAACATGAACCTAGTCTGGGAATATACCCGACTGGACTAGTAGATGCAGATGATGAGGATATCACTCCGATAGAAATTGCGCAGAATGTTGGATTCGATGACATCAAATTCATCTTCATCTGTAGTTGTCACTCTGGATTTTACCAAGATGAAGCGCGGTTGGATCAAAACCTCGCACGTATGTTCACTGACGGAAAGGAAGTTGACGCCTATATGGGTTGGGAAGGTACGGTAGTTGCTTTCGATGCACATTGGTTCACAAGGGTCTTCTATAACTATGTATTTGATGAATATTCAATTGGAGTCGCGGAATTCGCTGCAGACTTGATTGTTGGACCCAACACTAACTGTCTCATATATGGCGATGATGATCTTGTTCTTTCTGTGACTCTTGATGTCGATGATGCTTCTCCAGGAGAGAATCTTGGAAGTGCGTCCAGTAGTAGTGAACTGACCGTATGGCATTACGATGAGCCTATCTGGCATCCCGATCAGGATTGGTTCTATTTCACAGTTATAGGAGAACATTCCGTCAACGTTTGGGTAATTCCTGAACAAGATGATTTCGATGTTGCTTTTATCCTCTATAAGTCCGGATCGTATGTCAGTAGAAATTGTCAAGGACCTGGAGGAAGTGAATTCTACTCTTTCACTCATTCGTCAGGAGAATTTCTGTATAGAGTAAGAGTAGATGCTTTTGATGGGCATGGGTATGGAGGTTCATATGATATTCGAATTCAAATAACCCTTATTTCTTAAAGTTTAGAATCTATGAGTGAGCAAGTTACTGCTCACTCTCCACTTTTTTCAAAATAGTGAGATTCGTGTTTCTCTAATCT
>JABCSP010000061.1 GCA_018238825.1 Candidatus Thorarchaeota archaeon
CGTTTGTGCCTATCAGGGACCTCAGATGGTACCAGTGGTTCCTTTCCAAATCGCGTGACAAGAAATCCCGACACAAAAGTTATTGTCCTATTATTATGCTTGAGATCCCAGACTGACTCAAACATAATTCCTTTCTTCTCTTGATTTCCTTTCATTAAGGTGGAATTCACTTGGATTATTTCATTTCCAAATTCATCGCTTTGAAGTATATCATAAGTCAGTCCTTCTTGTGTGATATTGTCTACCCCCTCTTATTAGAATGATATTCTGCTCTGATATCTACTCACATCCTTTAATTCTTTCGAACCTGTACGCCCGTACACATAATGTTACTTTCTTGTACCCCGTACACATATTTTATGAAATCCGTGCACCATTGATTGCTATGGTGCTCATTTTGTAAGTTACTTATAAAAGAGGTCATTATAGAATAGTGGGTCAAAACCACTAATTCTCCTCATAAATTACGAGTTTATATGTTGCTGTTGGTAACTAGTATAGAATAAAATCTGTATGAGTTTAAATGCTATTTTAGGGACAAAGTTTCGAGGTTATAGTTGATGAAAAAGGAAAAGCGGCGTCGTCCCCGCTCGTGTAAGAAGCCAAAGGCCTCTGAACAACAGAAAATGGTCGACAACTATTATAGTATTTCATCAACAACGCCCCAGAAAACAGGACTGAAATACCTTGTCGAATCATTCACACTCTGTTCATTGGATAGAGAAGTGAATAAGAAAGGCAAGGGTTATCGACCCGACCCTCGATATAGAAGAGCAAATACTGAGGTCGTGCAGGAAAGAATTCAAACTGTGACTGGCCAAAAGGTCATTGACACAGACCTCTCTTTGATGGGAATGTATTTTGAGAAATATGTGGAGCTGGTCAATCTTGTTCTTAGTAGAGTTTATTCAGACAAAGAACGAGTGGACTTACTCGGAGAGGAATTGAATTCCTACAGAGGACAAGGGTACAATCTCTTGATGAAGGAAGAATATCTATCATATAAGGACAATAAGGATGTTCAGGACCAATGCTTTGAAAGAATGTATAGGAATGTGCTTGAACAAGTAGCCAGGGTCATTCATTCAAATTGGTTACGAAGACAACTCATGAAGAGTGCAATTGAGTATGTGAGTGAGGATAGAGAAGCTCTTGTCAGGTTGCTGAAGAACAAGTACATTTCCTCAAAGCTGATCAAGAAAGTCCGAGCTCGATGTGAGAGCACAAAGAACAATGGGACTGGATACTACCATACAGTTTCAGTCCTGAAACAACTCAGGAAGAAACTGGACGAACACATCCTCACTGAACGTGGAGAACCTCTTAGTTTCAGAAAATATCAGAGAAAGAGAGTAAGTGGTTATCTCAAAGATTCGTCTGAGTCTGGTGAGGTGTTAGCTTCGGTGGATGGCCTTCTTCATGAATTCGTATCTGCTGGGTATCCTTTTTCGATTCCTAAGATGCAGTCCCATACAGAGGATTTCTCAGCAAGCAACGAGAACGACCCAGGTCAAGGTTACTGGTACTCAGTGGATAAGGAGGATGAGGTCCTATTCTTCCTGAAACTTCCTGAACCTATTGAGGGAAAAGAAGTAGAAGGGTCTCCCTACAAGACAAAGACCCTATCCTTTAGGTTCCTAGACTGGTTACCTAGATCTGTCGTGAAGGACAGAGCGAAAGCTGAGGTCGCGGAGAAAGAAGGTAAGTATCATCGAGCAAAGAAGCTGAAGTTCAGAGCTCGCAAGTTCGAGGATATGCACACCCAACTCATGAACACTATTGAACTACAACATGCAGCCTATCAGTGTTCCCGACTCAAGTCTCGAAAGGAGAAAGATACTGATAAGGTAAATGAACTGCAAGAGAAGATAGCCAAGCTTAGAAAAACCCGCAAGTGTGGCCCACCCCGTCTTCTCTTAAGAGATAATAGAGTAACACTACAGATACCATTCCTACCACCAACGAAAGAAATGGCTGATGAGGAACTTGGACCCCGGACCTATAGAAGGAGAGCAGGAGCTGACCGTGGAGTTCGAGTGCCAATCGTCCTTTCTGTACGTGATGGTAATGGAGGATTTGTAGACGAGATGGTTTCCTTTGACAAGTTGATTTCCAAGAGGGATTACCTGAGAACCCAAACACGAGGACTTACTTCCAGAGTGAGGAAGATGCGCAACAACTGGGAACGAAAGCACACAGACAGAAGTTATCCCGGTCATCTCCTCAAGAAAGACAGACATCTATCTGCGATATGGAGGAAGGTCGGTAGACTGGACAGAGAGATTGCTAGACAGGTAGCAAGTCAGACTGTGTGGTTCTGTGAGGAGTATGAGGTCAAGACTCTGAATTTTGAGAATCTGAAGGCCTATACGCCCCCAGCTGGTTGGGGAACGCTGTCTTGGAGATTAAGCTCAAATCTCTGGTCAAAAATCTTTGACACTGTGATCTACATGCGTCAGAGTCTTGGACATAAGAGAGGAGGAGTATGGACAGTGAGTCCTGCTTGGACATCTCAGAAGTGTCATGCCTGTGGTGAGAAAGGAGTAAGAGTGGGGACTGAAGGTTCCACTGAAGAGAAGAAAGGAGGAGAGTATTTTCACTGTGAGAGCTGTGGAAGTTCACTCCATGCGGATGTCAATGCCGCAAGAAATATTATTGATGTAAAATCATTCAAGCCCAGTGCCGTTACTGGGCAGCAACAAACCTTGGCATAATGTCTAGGTTTTGCTAGGTTACAATCAACGGTAACTGAAATCCAACTGGAAGAAGTCAGGGGTTAGTATTAGAATGAAGTTGAACTGGTACCTGAGTGTGAGCAATATTCTTGCATTTTTTCTATCATCAGTAGTTTTGCATTTCATATCATCTGGACTTGGTGACAAGGTCGGTCCTGACAAAGTGATTCTTAAGGTTCATTACTGCTTTAGTATCCGTTCTATACGAATAAGTACTTCGTATTCTTCGGGACATTGATTTAGTTGTCATAATCCAGCTTGACGACCCATCAACTCTTTTAGCACATATAATGCCAAACTATTGTTCTTAGAGGAACATCTTAAATGCGGCAAGAAAGCATGATAGAGGCGCATATAGATTCGGAGAGACAGTCCCGTGAAGGAAATCCTTACTATCGACTTAGAATTGTGCACAGGATGTAGAAATTGTGAGTTGGCCTGTTCTGTTGCTCATACTCAGTCATTCAACCCAAAGAGATCCAGAATCCAGATTCTAAAAGATGAAGTCAGAAATCTGGTCGTGCCAATGGTATGCCTACAGTGTGAGAAACCACTATGCCAAGAAGCATGTCCAAATGGTGCAATAGTTGAGAATGAACACGGAATCTTGTTTGTGAAGGAAGAGATTTGCATTGGTTGTATGAACTGTGTCACCGCATGCATATATGGTGGAATTGCTATTGACCCGCAGACAAAGAAAGCAGTGAAGTGCGACCTCTGTAATGGAGACCCTGCATGTGTCAAGGCATGTGACTATGGTGCAATCAGTGTGGCTTCAACAAAACCAGAAGGTCTCCATCAGCGTAGAAAAGCTGTTTCTCCGGCATTTCAAACATTAGGACTTCAAATCGAGGAGGTTCAAGAATGACATTTCCATACAAAGGCTACGCAGGATATTATCTAGAGGTTGACCTGACCAAGGGAGAGGTCCATAAGAAAGAGATGGAAAAAGAATGGGCTAGATTGTACCTTGGTGGAAGTGGAGTTTCATCCAAGATTCTCTGGGAGAGAACAACAGTAGAAACAGACCCATTATCTCCTGACAATGTAGTGGTAGTGGGCACAGGCCCCATCACTGGAGCAATGTTCTCACCTTCAGGGAGAATGATGTTCGCTGCAAGAGGACCACTGACTGGAGTGTGGGCAGAATCTCACGTGGGTGGATTTATGGGCCCAGAGATAAAGTACGCAGGCTTTGATTTTGTTATAATCACAGGCCGTTCGAAGAAACCGGTGTATCTCTTCTTGAGAGACGGTAAGGCAGAACTACTTGATGCATCACACTTGTGGGGTCAAGAAACAGATACGACAACAAAGATGATTCGAGAAGATCACAAAGACCCGTCAATTGAAACTGCGGTTATTGGACCCGCAGGAGAGAACCAGGTCCTTTACAGTGGAATCATTGTCGATTTCTATCGTGCAGCAGGGCGAGCAGGGCTTGGAGCAGTTTTGGGTTCCAAAAATATGAAGGGTATAGCAGCATCTGGTTCACTGGGACTGGAAGCTTATGACATGGAAAAATATCTGGAAGCAAATGCACAAGAAATGGAGAAACTCAAAGACCCACTCTGGAAAGATTCACTTGCCTCACTCAGAAAATATGGTACTACAGATCTTGTTGCCATCATCAACGAAATAGGTCGACTTCCAACGAAGAATCATTGGACTGGCTTCTATGAAGATGCAGACGATATTGGTCCAGAAATCATCGCTGAGAAATATCGTATCGCACAAGAGGCATGCCATGGTTGTGCAGTTGGATGCAAGTATGTTATCCGTGTAAAGGGAGGAAAATATCCAACAGAACCGATAGGAGGGCCCGAATACGAAACTTTGATGGCCTTTGGTTCAAACTGTATGAATAATGATATTGAATCTATCTTTCACATGGGCAAGAGATGTGACTTACTTGGATTGGATACTATCTCTTGTGGAAAGACAATTAGCTTTGCAATGGAACTCTATGAGAAAGGTATCTGGACAAAGGAAGATACCGATGGTCTAGATCTTACATGGGGTAATGCAGAAGCCCAAGTCGAACTGGTGGAGAAGATTGCCAAGCGTGAAGGAGTAGGTAAGATACTATCCAATGGAGTTCGAAAGGCGGCAGAGCAGATAGGTGGAGATGCTTGGAAATATGCTATACATGTGAAAGGACTCGAAGCCTCAGGACAGGATCCTAGAGCACATCAGAGCATTGGACTCACCTATGCGACCAATGTACGTGGTGCAGATCATCTCAGAAGCATATCCTGTATAGAAGAACTTGGATATCCCAAAATAGCGGGTGATAGGTTCGGTCCAGAGAAAGCGGAAGCCATTCTCGAAATAATGTCTCCTAAACACAAAGGGGAAGTTATTTGGGATATGGAAGACCTGTATGCTCTTGTTGATTCTGCAGTCATTTGCAAGTACACAACTATGTGGCCTCCAGTTTTCTATTATGATACCTTTGTGAATGTCATTCCCGCTCTAACTGGTATGGAAGAATGGGGTAATCCAAAGTATGTAAGATTGGCAGGTCAGCGAATTAGTCATCTAAGACGAGCTTTCAATCACAGACTTGGAATTACTAGAAAGGATGAAAACCTACCTCCAAGACTCCTATCAGAACCAATGCCAACTGGTCCGGCAAAGGGAGGTCTCCCTGATCTTAGTGAGATGCTAGATGAGTACTACGAGTTTCGTGGGTGCGACCGAGAAACAGGTTATCCAAAAGAGACAAAGCTCAAGGAGCTCCAACTTGATTTCGTAGTTGATGAACTGAAACCTAAAGGTATGACAAGATAGACTTTGAAGCACATGGTTTATGTTGAATAACATGTATGTGGCCCTATGGCCGACATCAGCATCGAACTATTAGGACTCAGGTTCAAAAATCCAATCCTAACTGCTGCAGGACCCACATCAAGAGATGGAATGACTCTTCTAAATGCGGCCGCGGGCGGTGTGGGTGGTTTCGTAGCAAAGACTGTGAGTGTAAAACCAGCAGATGTTCCCAAGCCAAACATGGCGGCCCTCAAAGAAGGGAGAGTTGGATCTAGGAGAGGTATTCTCAATGCTGAACTCTGGAGCGAATTACCTCTGGAAACCTGGCTGGAGAAGGAGTACGCAATTGCCCTCAGTGCGGGACTACCATTGATTGCAAGTGTAGGGTATACTCCGGAGGATGTAAGTGAAGTAGCTCCGAAACTAGAGAAAGCTGGTGTGCAGGCAATTGAGTATAGTACTCATTATGTTGGTGGCCATATAGAGATTGCAAAAGCTCTGAGAGATGCTGTTGATATCCCAATTATTGCCAAGCTAAGTCCAAAGGTCGATGTAGCAGAGGTAGCTAAATCATTAGAACCTCATGTAGATGCAATTTCTGCGATCAATACCTATGGGCCCTGTCTAAGAGTTGACATTGAAACAGGAAAACCCATGCTTGGGAGTGAGATGGGGCATGGCTGGATGAGCGGTTCTGCATTGAAACCAATTGCTCTAAGATGTGTAGCAGACATTGCAAGCACAGTCAAAATACCTGTAATCGGTGTTGGTGGAGTAGCAACTGGAGAAGATGTTATTGAGTTCATTATGGCAGGTGCATCAGCAGTCGAGGTCTGTACCGCTGCAATCCTGGAAGGAGATACTATCTATGGAAAGATTGCGGTTCAAGTAAAAGACTGGCTTGACTCACATGGTTATGAATCGATCAAGGATATTCAGGGAGTAGCCCTTCCTCATCTAAAACAAGGCATAACTCTAGACCCGCCCCCAACAGTGGACTTGGACAAGTGTACAAGGTGTGGTCTCTGTGAGAAGTCTTGTGTGTTCCATGCAATTACTGTGAAGAAGAAAGAAAACCTCTTTGTCATTGATCCTGAGAAATGTGAAGGCTGCGGAATGTGTGTTTCAGTTTGCCCATTTTATGCGCTTAGTTATTGAATAGAAGTAGAGATTCACGAATCCTGTGCTTGTAGCTGGGTAATCTTCTCTCGTACCTTATCCAACTCGTTTATTCGTTTCTTCAATCCATTTTCAGATTTGGAGATATTCTTCTCAACACTTTTGATACGACCTTCAAGAGACGATATCTCTTTCTTTCGTTTCTTATCTACTCGCTCATACTCTTTCTTTGCAGTTTCGTACTCCTTCTTTGCAAAACGCATCTGTTCATTTACACTTTCATAATGAATTCTCTTGACCTCTGAATCATTTAGACAACTTCGAACAAATTCATCAAGGCGCGCAGAAATATCACGCATATCAGCTTTCACCTGCCTTAATTCCGCATGTTGATGGGTTAAGTTGGCAACATAATCCTTGATCTTACTATCTTGATGGTCTTCAGGTTCAGAAACATGTGCTAGTACATCTTCAATCTCAGGAACTCTCGTATCAAGAGAGATGGATGCTGCAGAGGTTACTACGGGTTCTGGAATGGGTGGTTCTACCGGGGTTTTGGGTACATCAGGAGGTGGAGTTTCTACAGGAGGTGTTGGTTTTACTACAGGGGGTTCGAATTTGTTTGTCGAAAGAACAGGAGCTGCCTTGGGTGGTGATACTTCTGGTACCACTTCAGGCACTACTTCAGATACAGGAGGAGGGGGATCAACAGAAGGCGCTGCTGGTGTGGGTTCTGGACTTAATGGTGGAGGTGTATCTACAGGGGGCACAACTGGTGGGGTAGGTTTTGGAGAGGGGGCTGGAGAGGGAACAGGTCTAGATTCAGGTTGAACGGGAGTTTCAGTTTCTTGGGATATCACAGATCCCTCACTCATCAATTCGCGGACTTCACTTGCCCGAAGCATTCGGGGTTCAACAATACCAGAGCCATCGGCCTCTACAACCCCAGCAGTTTCAGCTTTTTCAAATGCCTCCTTTGCCTTTTCCATCTCAGATTTGCCACTACTGGTAGAACCAGTCCGCACTCTATCACGAGAGATTTGACTCGGACGAACCCATTCATCATTGGTCGTTACCTTAACAGAGTCTGATGCAACATATATTTCTCCAGGTGTGCCAGCAATAGGCGGTACATCAGGAATCTTAGTTTCTGTGACGATGCTTGTTGGAGCTGGGCTTGGTTTATCTTCTTTGACTGAAATGAGTAATTTCCCACAACGAGTACAATATTTGCGTATTGGATTGTTTGCCTTACCACAACTAGCGCAGGTTCTCAATGAACATTCATCTCCACATTTGCATGCGTTGTGAAATAACGAAACTTCTCCTGTAAAGTTTTTCTACTGGATGAATAGAGGATGTTTTTCGTTATTTTCGAGCTAGTCATCTAATCCAGCTGCTTTTCGAGCCATTTCAAGTGGGGGTTTCACCTCTTTGGGAACTGGTGAAACGTAATTCCGTCCTGCTTTCCTTATTTCAAATTCATCCTTAGTTTTCTTTAACAAATCTGGTTTAGTAAGCAGGTCAATAACTGAACCAGCCATAGTTCTGGCTGCAAACAAGAGTGACTTGTGACCAATTCCAGCACCACTACATGCAACTACTTGCCAAGAATGTCCTCCAATTCCTAGCACAAATGTGGACGTGGTAAACTCCATTGTTGGTACAACCCAACTCACATCACCCACATCAGTAGATCCAGGCCATACAATATCTTCATCCCATGGGTCCATGATTTCTGTATCAATCGTTTTGTCAACCAATTCTTGCCACCCGGGTCTCTTGGTTAACCGAAGTTCTGCGATTTTATCCTCTTTTGATACACTCTCAGCTATCCCCTCTGCAAATTTCATATCATCTGCAGAATACTCGGGCACACCTACCTCTCTCATATTGGCTGTAACAATATCACTCAGAGCCTTGTTGGCGAGAACATTATAGCATCCCTCAACGAACTCCATCTCATGAGTTGTTCGAGCCATCAGGTCAGCACCATCTGCTATCTTCTGGACCCACTCGGTGAGTTGGCGGACTTGCTCCCGTTCTGGAGCTCGAATATAGTACCAGCTTCGTGCATAGGGCGGTACAACATTGGGTTGCATTCCACCGTCTTCGATGACATAATGAATTCGTGCTTCTTGGATAATATGCTCACGCATGAAGTTGACCCCTGTATTCATGAGTTCCATTGCATCAACAGCACTCTTGCCAAGAAACGGTGTGAAGGCAGCATGAGAAGAAACTCCATGAAAATGAAACTTGACCGAATCTACAGAAAGGCTGCTACCAATACCTGCAACATTATGGCTTCCTGGATGATGACTGAGTACAGCATCGACATCATCGTAATGTCCATCACGAACCATGAACATCTTCCCACTGTAGTTCTCTTCTGCAGGAGTTCCATAGAATCTAATCGTTCCTTTGGTATCATTATTTTCCATTGCAACCTTCACTGCGATTGCAGCAGAAAGAGCGGTCATACCATGAATGTTATGCCCACAACCATGTCCTGGGGCACCCTCTACCAAGGGTTCTCGTTTTGTTGAAACCTTTTGTGATATTCCCGGAAGAGCATCATACTCACCTTGCACTCCAATGATGGGACCGCCTTTTCCCCATGAGGCAATAAAAGCAGTAGGCATGTCTGAAACACCCATCTCTATCTTGAACCCGTTCTCCTCAAGGATTTGGGCAAGAAGTTCTGCGGACTTGTACTCTACTAGTCCTAGTTCAGCAAAGTTCCAAATTTTATCGCTAGCTTCAATGATTTTGGATTCATTATCCGAAATCCATTTCCATGCGTCTTCCTTCAATTATTTCCGCTCCATATTGAAAATTATGTTAATTCTTTACAGATACTGTATTGACAAATCACTCTCATAAATGTGAGTGGGTTGACAACAGCTGCATAAATCTTGGACAAAGTTGGACACTTCTCAAAAGGTTGTTTGAGTAGTCTTGTAGGTCCTTAAATACTCACCAACGGCACGGAACTATGAGGTTGCCCCGACACAAGAATGACCTCCCAGAGTCATTTCCAGTGCCGTTTCTGGAAGCACTTCACTCTGGTGTCCAAGATTGTGCAACTTACAATGAACGGTACGCAAAGAGGAT
>JABCSP010000440.1 GCA_018238825.1 Candidatus Thorarchaeota archaeon
CTACAGATACAACAACGACTACCACTAATGATACAACTTCATCCTCAACAACCACGGATACAAGTGGAGATATTCTCACAATGTATACTTTAGTAATATCGCTGGGTTCTGGAATTGTCATAATTGTAATCGTTATTGCTTTATTAAAATCAAAAAGATGATAGTGAATCTTAACTGGTTGGATTCCTTCATGTATCTACAATGGGTCCTTGGAAAGTATCTAACCTCGGGTTCAATGAATACCGAATCTAACGAGCTTCTTCCATCCCAGCTTTCAATGAGATTGCAGTTCTGAAGAATCGTAGACTGATTGCAAGCATACCAAGTCCGAAGGCAATTCCAAAAATCGTTGGAAATATCACTTCAGGCGAAGTGAGGCCTAAGTATACAAGAAGTACGCCAATTCCACCGCCTATTACAAGATGAAGTAATCCACTTAACAATGTCATTGCTCTGAACGCCATCTTTCTTGGAAACTCTAGATAGACTATCCTTCCGGAGGCACCATCTACAAGAGCATCATAATTTCGGATTTTGTAACAGTATTTGATATGCCAGATTGGGATGCTTACCAGGAAAACTGCAGGGGTCTTCATCTTTTCATCCATCTTTGTGATCGAATCCACTTCTTTCAAGGCTTCTTTTCGTAAGACATCTGACATCATTTTCTTTGCTTTTTGTAAGGCTACTTTTTGCTCCATCTGAACAGTCTTTGTAGTTCCTCGCACTTCGAGAATCTGGTCCTTGTCAAAGAATTCCTTTCGTTTTGTTGGAATAATGTATTCCTTCAGGGAACGAGGTGTATCAGGATTTGCTGGAATGAAAATATCTTGTTCCATATCGAGATTTCCTGTTTCACTAATCTTATTCCAACTAAGACGCTTCTGTTTATCCTTACCTTTGAAATCAGGTTTTTTCTGAATACCTGTGTAGTTAGCTTTAGCTTCTACTTCAACAACCCAGAAAGGCCAGAATACTAGTTTACTCTCTACTACTTTGGACTGTCCAAGGTTTTTTGGAGCACCGAGTTGCTTCGCGCCCCAACTATACATCTTGTCAGTTGCCAAATCAAGATCATATTGAAGGCGCATGAAGTAATTCTCTTTGAGAATTTCACCAGACTTTACGTTAACAGTCGTATTGCAATATCCACAGACGACTGTACTGCTCTGCTTAGGAATCTCTATCTGTCCATCACAGTTAGGGCAATTAATTTGAGTAAACTTAATCACTTCCTAGTTGCTTGATTGCCTTCATGAACTTGAAACCCTCATCACGTTCTTTGCCTTCCGTGTCTAATTGGACCTCATATTTCAGAGCGCTCCCCATGATAGCTATTGAACCCCCCCAGAATGCAAGTGCAGCAGCGAATACAAGAACAGGGACCATCCAAATTTCATCACTGTTCGATGAGTCACCTTGAAAGAGGGCCCAAAGCAAGTAAGGAAGTACTTGAAACAGGAGACCAGACCCAATCAGTAAAACCATGCTAGCTAACCATTTCTTGATTCTGTATCTTTTCGTAACTGGAAGCTCTCCCATGAGGATTTTACCTGTTGCACCAGACACTGCTACACGGAAAGTTCCTTTCTGATAGGAATAACGAACGAGCCAATATGGGGCATGAGTGTAAGTACTTGATTCAGGGGTCAGATTCAATCTATGGTCAAGTAACTTATCCATCTTCTCAAGTAACTCAATACGTTCTCTATCCATCCTGGACTTGTGGGCTCTTATTGAAGCATCTGAATCATCGATTTCTGCATTCAGGACTGGTGCACTGTCAGTAAGATCGATTTTGAATTTTTTAGCCTCACCGTCATCAAGTGTCTGAATGAATTCATCGATTCCGAAAGTAGCAGCATGTCTCCTTGCAATGACCCACTCTGTTAATTCGCCAGAGTCGCGATTCTCAATTTTATGTTGAGTAGCGCTTTTACCGCTTCCTTTTTGTTTAACGCCAAAATGGTATGACTCGAATTGACCTGTGACTCGAAATATGGGAATCCACTGCAGTATTGGTTCTTCCAATTCAATACTCTTTACTATACTGCTTCCAACACTTTTGGAAGCTGCAAATTTCAACCACTTCTTTACAGCAGATTTTACTGATTTCAATTTCAGTTTATTTGGAATAATGAAGTGTTTGATCTCCGAACCACCCACAATGAAGGTGTAGCCGCAGTACGGACACGAAGCAATAACATCGTCAGCTCCAAGTGGAT
>JABCSP010000441.1 GCA_018238825.1 Candidatus Thorarchaeota archaeon
CTGTCATATGCGCGAAACCTTTCAGACGAGAAATTCGTTCGAGAATGGTGTCCAAACGTAATTTCACAACAAGAGGATTAACAGTTACTATTTTCACGCTCCCAATGATTGTTTCAAGTAGTTCTCAATATAGTATTTCCAATCTGGATACCTACTAAGAACGTACTCTACAAAACATGGCCAAACATCTTCGTTCTTTTTATACAGAAGTTTTCCGTCTCGGATCACACTGTAAAGAAGAGTAAGGTCTGCAAGATTCAGAAGAGTGACATCAATCTTGGGCGAGTTTTCTTTATCAATAGTATCAAAGAGAGATAACAAATCTCCAAAGGTTTCATGTAGTTCCTTCTGAGGATTAGACACTTGAACTCCAATGTCAATGTCACTTAGTGGATGCTCATATCCAGTTGACGCAGAACCAAAGAGAACAATGAAATCCAAGTCATCTCCCAAGAGAGCCTTGATACGAGTGACAGCATCTGTGAATTCCTCGTCGAATTTCATTTTGGAAAACTCCTATTTCATCGTCAAGCAGAAAACATTGTAACTTAACATATAAACTCGAAGGTAATTCAATCTAGAAAAATAAATGGATGGAAGGAGTGTGACGAGCACACCCGAGCAGGGTTGTCCTGCACAGCCCGATTGTTTACGGTTGTGCTTTCATCCGCCGCCCGTCACTAGCTCCTTCCTGACTATCTCATGGACCTCTTCGTCAACAATGATAATGTGTACATTGAATTGAATATTCGATAGGCTTTTCACTCCTCAAGCTCGTATCTATTCAACTGCAAACAAAATTACTTAAATTGAAAAACAGAAGGATTACGTTATGTCCAAACTGATTTCTGAGATACAAGAAGCAATTAATAAATCAGTTGAGATGATATCGAAAGAATTATCGATTAGGTTCATTCTTCTAATTGGGTCACATGCAAAAGAAGAACAAGGACCTATGAGTGATATCGATATAGCGATATATATTGATCCAGAGAAGCACATTCGAAACAGTCTAACAAGTGCTCTGAAACTGGGAGTGTATTTGGAAAAGGAGCTCAAGAGAGAGGATATTGACATTGTAGTTCTTAATGACGCTCTCCCTACTATGAAATTCAATTCAATTGATGAAAACATCGTTCTATTTGTCCAAAATGAAGGGGAGTACGAGGACTTCTATGTGAGAACATTGTCAGAATATTATGATTACAGAGAATTCTTAGAACGTCAATACCAAGATGCAAAACTTTTCTTACAAGGTGAATGAGAATGAGTGACGCTGAATTCAAAGATCGTATATTGCACCTTCAGGAAGCACTACGGAAATTATCTGAATTAAAAGAAGAACCTTTAGCTACAGTGCGAGAACAATATACAATAAGAGATACCATTCTATACAATTTGCAAATAGCAATTGAGGCGCTAACAGATATTGGCAATTACTTACTGAAGCGAGGAAAACACAAGATTCCAAGAACACGAGTTGAAACATTTGAGTTGCTTTGCAGACATGACTATCTAAAGGGAATAGAAGAAGAAGATCTTGCAACTATGGCACAGTTCCGGAATAAACTGGTTCATGGTTATGCAGCAGTCGATATCGATGTTGTTTACAATATACTCCAGGACCGTTATGATTTTCTAAGAATGATTACAGTCCAACTAATCGAGAAATCTGAAGGATTGGATGAGGTGTCTTAGTTGGCTAACAACATGATCGTAGTGGACCCAGATATTATGTCAGGAAAACCCGTCTTAGCAGGGACTCGGATAACTGTAGAACTCATTTTAGAAAAGTTAGCCGCTGGAGAAACAATAGAACAAATTCTGGAAGAATATCCTCAACTTAGTCGGGATAGTATATTGGTAGCTCTCGCTTATTCTTCAGAAGATTGATGAAACAAGCATCTAGTTATCAATTATTTTTTGAATAGCATCTGTAAATAGTATCGCATCAGTGAGTACCGTCTTTACACTTTGGAATACTATTTTCAAATCAATATCCAGATAGAGATGAACTAGCACATTTCTTAATTTAACAAATTCAATCAATCTATCAGCCAAATCGACTTCAATAACATTGTGACGTGATATAACTTTCACAGCGTCACTATATGTTTTTGGAGAACCCCAATGATTATGCGCAACAAGATGAGTGCAGATATCAATAATTGCTTGAGCGATAATCTGAAGATTCCTTTCTGCTGCAGATTGCATGGTTTCATC
>JABCSP010000442.1 GCA_018238825.1 Candidatus Thorarchaeota archaeon
AGAGTTGTGCTGAAATTAAATTGGAGATCTGCGTCTATAGGCTTTTCATTGAACGGCCAGTCAAAGTCCTGATAAAAATAAATGAAATCAAAACAATCAGGTAGATTTTCATCTTCTCCAATTCTAAAGTCCAGAGATGTATTTGCAACATGGTCCCAAGTGAGTTCCATATAGTTGAAATCGTTCTCATCAACAGCTTGATGATGACTGGATGAAAATTCACCAGAGGTACCATTCACTATTGTTTCCGGCTCTGTTGTGAAGTAGGGATCTTCAATGTAATTTGTAATCGTCACACTTGATGGTGATGACTCAATATTGATCCCAGGTTCATTGGTGATTACATCCGTGACTACACCTATCTGGGCAATTAGTAAGAATATTGCAAAACACACTATTACGCAACTACGATACTCTCGCATCTACAACCCCACTGCAAGCTATGAATTTTATGAAATGGGGGGAAAAGGAAAAGTCTTTCTTTCTTTGAATAAGCCTCTCCTAATTCTACTTGTTAGAATGTCACAGATTTCCAGAGCACGGTTTTCCGTTGTCTACATCTCGTAGAAGTATTTACCCTTACTATAGATTAGCTCATCGCCAGCGAAGATCTCACCTTCGTGCATGGTCTTAATCATGTCCACGTGAACCGCAGATTCATTGGTTCCATTGTTATCTTTGTAAGCTCTGCCCAAAGCACAGTGAATGGTATCACCAATCTTCTCATCGAATAACATGTTTAGCGTATACTGCTTGATACCTCGATTGGTACCGATTGCCATTTCGCCTAAACGTCGTGAACCCTCATCAATTTCGATGATCTGCTTAAGCGTCGCTTCTTCCTTTTCAGCGGAGAAATCTACAACTTCGCCTTTCTCGAAAGTGAGTCGTACACCTTCAATCACTTTACCTTGTTGCATGAATGGGATATCAAAATAGATCTTACCTTCAACGGTATCTTCCACAGGTGCAGTAAAGACTTCACCCGAAGGCATGTTGTGTTTACCATCACTAGCAATCCAGATCCTTCCTTCTGTAGAACCAATCAAATCAGTTTCTGGACCTACGAAACGGATGTCTTTGTGACGTTCTAGGTGTTCCTTCATCACATACATCATCTTGCTCTCTTCCGCCCAATCAATCAGAGTTGCACCATACACAAAATCACGATATTCCTCTAGACCCATATTTGCCTGCTGAGCAAGAGTTTGACAAGGGTGAACAGTTAGAGACCAGCGTTTACCTAACCGAATACCCTGAATCTCTTGCTGAGTCTTTGAATTTATCATGATACGCTTAGGATCTACATTCGCTAGAGCCTTAGTATTGACAGGAGAACGTATTGCAATGTAAACATCACAGGATTCAGTTAGAGCTTTGAGATGCTCCGGAACAATTTGGAGTGTTTCGTCCGCAGCTCCATCATAGTACGCTCGGGCAGCTTCCTCGCTCGTCATCAGAGTGACCACTCGTCCACCAGCTTTTGCGATTGTCTTGTGTAGTGCTACTACAAGCTCATGGCCTTCTGGGCTTGAATTGATAACTACCATGTCACCGGGTTTGATGCCAGTGCTCCATTCAGTGATTATCTTTGCATGTTCTTCTACTCTAGGGTCCATAGCATATTCCTCAACCTAGGAAGATTATCAACTGAATGATATAGGTTACTACCTAGGCTTTCGAGCTTGTTGTAGTAATCAGCTACTTCATTTTCTTCCAACGAATGATTCCTACTACAGCCCCAATTATTACAACAGTACTTGCAATGATCACAACTGTTGCAATGGTCAATGTAAATCCACCTGAGGGTTCATAGACTTGAAATGCTAAAACATTGATATCAAAATCCTCAATATCATCATAGATAGTAAAAGCAAAATAACCAAGCCCTGAATTTCCGACATCTATGAAAACGGGTCCACCTGTTAACCACGGCCAACTGTCGTTCGAGATTGTGCGATTACTTAACAAGTTACCCTGAAAATCATAGGTCAATAGACAGAATTCAAAGTTGAGCGAATAACTGTAAATTAGCAAAAGTAAGGTGTCATCTGGTGTGAGTGCCATACTCACGGGTATGTAAAAGTGGTATCTTCCATTAGGCCATTGACGACTGTATGTACTATTCCAGTATTGATACCCAGTTGAGTTTGAATGGTACAATTTGATTTGTGAACTATCATCCTCATCATAAATAATTTCACTATGCGC
>JABCSP010000062.1 GCA_018238825.1 Candidatus Thorarchaeota archaeon
GCCATTGCTTCCTTAGCTGTATAACGCTCCGTTATGTCACGAACAACAACAACGACACTCTTCTCATCTTCGTGGGGACTCATATTTGCAGAAAACCATCGAATCTCGTCACCAATCGGTAAAGCGTAATCCATTGATTCATTTTGTCTTATTTTTCTCACTCTTTGAACGCAATTAAGGTAGTTTGAAGCAACTTCTTGTGGTAGAGCTTCTGAAACATGTTGACCAATGTATGTATCGGGGTCAGTGTAATGAATGTCGGGGTTTCCTGTGTATGTTTCGACAAATTTGTCACTTTCATCAAGAACTATTACCAAATCATACATTGATTGAAGAAGCGTTCTTCCTCGTGCTTCACTCTCACGCAACCCATCTTCCATCTCTCTACGTTTTGTGATATTGACAATGGAAATTTGAATTGCTGGGGCTCCTTGACATTCAATTCTTCCCGCAGATAACTCAATCCATATCTGAGCGCCTTCTTTAGAAAATAAACGTGCTACGATAAAATCATCACGAGGTTGCTCTCTGAATGCAGCTCTTAGATAATTTTGAAAAGGTTCTATATCATCAATATGTAAAAGACTTGTGAGTTCATTACTATCCATAGATTGTAGTTCAGCGATTGTATAACCCAGCATACTTGCGAATTCAGTATTAGCAAATTGTATAGTCAAGGATTCAACTTGTAATATCGCAATCCCGATCATAGACTGCTCCACTATTGTTCTATAATTCGATTCTTCTTCCAGCAATGCTTGCTTTGCATTGACTCTTTCTGTGATATCTCTCATGATACTCTGGAAATGGAGTGGATTTTCATCATCATCTCTTACAAGTGAAATATTGATATCGACAGTGATTTCATCCCCATTCTTCTTTCGAATTGTGTGTTCGTAAATTGGTAGAATCTTTCCATTTAACAAATCAGAAAGACGACTATGACTGTCCTCAACTTCTCGATTAGCAACAGGTTCTACAATACTTCTTTTCTTCAATTCATCAACAGTATATCCAAGAAGCTCCGTGGCTTGGTGATTCGCATCAATATGATTGCCTTCAAGGTCAATGATGAAAACTGCGTCATTGTTCTGTTGGAATAGTGCTCTATATCGCTGTTCAGATATCTTCTGAGCTTCTTCAATTTGCTTTCGTTCAGTTGTGTCCCATAAGAACGAACATAGAATAGGTCCTTTGGATGAGGGAATCTTGAATGCTTGTTGTTCAAATTGAAGAAGTGAACCAGTAGTAGGATGTATGAACTTACCCTGAGTAATTTTATCCAACCAAGGTGCTTCCCCAGTTTCAAAGAATGAGGAAATAGAGAGTTCGACGCGCTTCTGAAATTCAGGAGATTTATTACTCCCAGCCATCAAAAATATGTGTACTTCCCAATATGGATTATTCATTATTTCATTTCTATTTACACCTAAATATTTCTCAAAGGACTGGTTAACTGCGCTTATGTTCCCGTTCTCATCAGTAAGCACAATGCAATCTTTTGCATTTTCAAATATTCCTCGGAATCGCTCTTCACTCTCTAGTAGATCTTTTTCTGTTTGAACTCGTTCGGTAATATCAATAGAAGTAATTACTACTGCTACTATACTATCTTGCTGGCGTATTGGACTAATACGTAAAACAAACCATCTTGTTGGTTCATTAGGCATATCTTCAGATATTTCAAGGGAGCCGACGACTCCTTCCTCAAATACAACATTTATCACATCCCTTAAGGCATCATGGAATTCTGCGTTGATTCCATCCAGAGCAGACCGACCAATGATTTGCTCAGGAGCGAGACCCATCATTGCGGTGCTAATATACTGAATCTTTAGATCACGTCCAACAACCATCCGGTGGGGTGATGCCAGATCTAGAGCTTTCAGAAAATCAGAACTAAGTCGATAGTCACCATAATCAATCTTTGTTAGTAGAATATACCATCTCTGTGTATCATCAGCCAGAGATTTCACTGTGAGCTCTGCTGTAGCATCTTCTCTGTTCTTAGTCAACAAAGTGACTTCTTTTTCATGGATGTGTTCATCAAGAACGAAGTCGTTTCCGTCCATCTTGAATAATGAGTGATACGAAACCCCAGAGAGTTCATCGTGACTATAGCCAAGCATTTCAGCAAGTTGATCATGCACATACGGAATTCTGCCTTTGGTGTCCAGGACACCAAAACCTTGACCAATCTGTTCTGTAAGATCTTCGACCTTTAGAAACTCGGTCCATGATAGTTGACTCATCTGAGTATCACCCTTGTGTTGTATCTTCATATTCGTTAGTAATGAAACGAATAGTCTAACACATATTACGGTTCAGAAGAGAATATTTACATATTTAATGTTAATTAGTTTAAGAATAACTAAATTATATTGGTTACCATTAAATATTGTAACTCGTTGATTAATGGAAAGAGTGGCAAGCTGGTATAGTAAATATATCCAGCTTGCATTAAAGACGTTGATTATAATTCGAATGTATATTTTGTCCAGTAATCAAGAACTAATGGTGTGCAATCGGTATTCTCTTCTACATCATCACCATAGGATGCAATCCAGGCGTCATGTACACCTTCACCATAATGCATTGGAATGAAGTAATCTGGTTGGATTCTTTCCAGAGCTTGAACTACCTCATATTGAGCCATAGTTTGACAACCAGGTCCAAGTGGCAAGAAAGCAAGATCAATTGTTCCTGTCAAATCATAATATTCTAGGAGGTTCTTAGAATCCCCTGAGTGAAATATGGTGAAGTTACCTATAGTAATTATGTAACTAGTCCAATTTGCCTCTATAGGGTGACTAGCTGGGTATCCCTGAACTGCAAGTGTGTACATGTAGAAGGCAGTAATATTGATATCACCAATCATCACAGTATCTTCAGGTACAACACCTGTTGCCCCGTAGGTAGCACATTCCGCAGACATGTTTGAGGGAAAGATGAATTCTGTAGATTCAGTTTCAATGATGTCAAGTGAGGTCGGTTCATAATGGTCTCCATGAGGATGAGTGACCAGTACAATGTCAGCAGGATAATCGGCAAAAGTGCTATTCAATTGAATCGGATCAATATAGATTCGAGTTTCGTTTGTTTCTATCATTACACCGGCATTTGTCAGAAGTGTTACATTTAGTGTTGAAGGAAGAACTCCAGTATCTGGAGGATCCTGTGGGGGATTATTTACAAATTGAAGGGCCATTACTGCTGTGGCAGCAACGCCAATGAGAAGAATGACCATAATAGCAATAGTTCGTGAATTATTCTGGATTGACATACTTCGCCATAGAATAGGAGAACGTGAATTAAAAGACGTGGTTGACGCAACTTTTAGTAAAATCCGGCACTAGGAGGTCCTGCTCTAATCTTTTTTCTCTTTATCCCACCAATCCTTGTCTTCATCCAATTCGGTCCATTCAGAGGTGCCCTTTGGTTTTGGAATATAGCGGAGTACCAAAAGGCCAGCAATCAAGAGAATTGGAATTGGGATTGATATTATTACTGCGAGACCGGGATTTAGCAAACATATAGGAACCAATAACAGACTGATGAGGGGAAATTGTAATTCACCTAAAATTCCTGTAATCACCACACGCTTTCTTGATGTTGTTCCAAGATAATATTTGTAGACTTGATAGACGAAAACTAATCTAAGGAACATGAATGGAAGACCTACCAGGAAGAAAGTGAAGCTGAGCATAAAACTTCCAAGTTCCCATGACATTCCAACTAGGTAGATTTGCCCAAGCTCAAGGTACATGTTAAGATTTGATGGACCAAACAATGCAATAAGTAAAAGAGAAACAATTAGCACTGTAAGACTTGGTTTCATCGAGCTTGTATCCAGATTTTTTTGTGATTGACTCTGTCTGTGGAGAATATATGTGAAGAGTCCTATTAGCACAATGAAGAGGAAGATATCCGTTATCAGAGGGACCACGCCAGGCGTAGATGGTGGAATATCTGTTGTTATCTGCATCTCTCAGGCTCCTAAACGACTGAATTGTCAATTATCTGAAATGTATTAATCTCTATGCTATTCAGCACGAGGTTAGTTAGAATCCTCAAGCTTATGAGAGAGAACATCTAAAGTAGATTTGGTAAAAAACATGGATTCGAAAGAGAGGTTCCAGCAGGGGAAAGAGGCAATGATGGAAGGTCGTATTGAGGATGCAATCAAGGCTTTCGATAAGTCTACTAGTTTAGATCCATCTTCATTCGATGCATGGTGGTCTCTAGCTAGTGCCTGCAATATACTTGGAACACAGATTGAAGGAGAAAATGACTATGCTCGAGCTAATCTGTACAAAATCAAAGCGGCATACTCGTTTAGTCGTGCAACGAGAGCGGATCCAAATGATGTAAGAGTTCCTAAAGCAGATGCATATGCAGACACCATTCGTGAAGCTCAAAAGAGCAAGAAAGAACTTGGGCGTTTCTAAAATCATTAAGAATTCAATTCGATTTACTAGTTCTAGAGAAAAAAGAAGTGAAGAAGCTCAAGACACAAGTGCCCTGAACCTCATCTATTGATATCTATTTGCGCCGGATGCATACTACCAGAACTAGTAACACAATCACACCAGCTGCCGCAACGAGATACAAGTTATCTTGTATCCAACCAACAACATCAGTTGTTGTTGTTGTTGTGGTTGTAGTAGTAGTTGTTCCTGTTGTGGTTGTAGTAGTAGTAGTAGTAGTAGTTGTTGTTGTAGTGGTGGTTGTTGTTGTTGGAGGAACAATATCATAGATCACTTCTGAAGATGTTGCAGTATTCATCGCGTAGTCATACGCTACAACTTGGAATTTCACTTGAAGTGGATAAGGTGAAGGATCTATTACTCCACGATAGTGCGTACCATTAGAAATCATTGTAACGTAGTTTGTCAACACCCAATTATCTACAGTCCATTCTAAATCAACTGCCCATATTCCAGAAGCATTGGTCGCATCAGAAACCGAAACAATGACCTCCACATATGTGGAATCCACTACTGTTGCAGTTGCATTGTGAGTGAATGAATGAATCACAGGTGCTACTGTATCTGCAACTTGGTAATCTCCCCAACCAATTGGTGATCCGAGAGCAGAACTGTTGATGGGAAAAATCCTGTAATCTATAGAGAAACCATACTTGTGAACTGGTATCGTTACTGTATACAATCCTGAGGATTTCGTCATGTTAGACTCGTCTGTTGCTGTCCAGCTACAATTTGTCCATAGGAATTTTACATAATCCGCATTAGATATGTTAGCAGTGATAGTTACCAAATCAGAATATTCTGGAGCGGAAGGGGTACTATGAGACTCCCAGATAATAGGAAGTTTCATTGCTTCCTCCACTGCGTTTGATACATTCAGCTTACCATATCCCCATGTTGGATTTGGTACACCGCCTGTGAATACATCGGTGTATGCAGACGTTTCAATGATATTCTTGACAATAGAACCACAATCTGCATTTAATTGAAGTATGAGTGCTGCTGCTCCTGCAACATGTGGTCCTGATGCAGAAGTTCCGCTGAAGAGTCGATATCCTCCAAATACTGGATCCAATGCAAGACCGCCATAATGGTCAAACCATGCGGACCATGCAGAGTCACTTGACCAAGCTGAGATAATATCCCACCCACCTGGAGCAGCGATTGTCATTTTTGGAGCTCCATCAATTCTTGGACCATTTGATGAGAAGTATGCACTGTCACCAGCTGTTGTAACCCCAATAGGTGCTCCCCATGTTAAGCCCCGTGTATAGTATGAAGCAACAGATATTGCTAAGTCAGCTGTTGATGGCCATGTGATGATATGCATATCAGTAACTCCATGTGCTGGATTCCACTCTGCACCACCACTCCAAGCGCTTGCATCATCAGAGATAAAGAAGTGATACTGCGCGGTCTGTGTATTTTTGATTTCAATTGACCAGTAAGCGGTGTCCTTTATTGTTCCACTGATATCAATTGCAATCATATGCAATCCACCTCTCGTGGAGTTTGCTATGAAGGTATCAATTGTCACGTTGGCTCCACTAGAAGCAGTGATCCATTGTTGATACCCAACACCAAAGGTGAGTTGATGTGTTATGTATCCTGTAGATGTTGGTTCAGAGATATTCACTTGGACATTATTCACAAATTTGTCAGCCAAAACTGTTAGGTATAATTCAGTTATTCCAATGGATGGTACCCAGAAATCAGTTGAGAGAACGGTATTCGCAATTCCTATTCTATCAGCATGCCTCATTGCATTTCTGAGATTACCTGCCGGAACGATGACTGGAATTCCACTTGTTGTCAGAGCATCAATCAGCATCTCCACATTGCTTGAACCATCGAGAAACTCATAGGTCCAAGAACCGACCTCGATAAGAATGACATCCGCACCATGATCTCTAGCCCAGAAGAGTCCTTCTTCAACAGTTAATCCATCAGTACCAAAAATATTGATGGCCATAATTTCTGCATCCGGCGCGACGCCAACATACTTTCGGTATCCTAGCTGTCCTCCATTCAGGATACCCGCTACACCTGTGCCATGACCATCTGTATCATAAAACGTACTAGATGTGAGATTTACACCGCGCTCCCATACTTGTGTGAAGCCGCCATTCTTGTGTACTAGATATTTTGTTTTTGGAGTTTTGAGGGCAATTAGGTTCTCCCCCGCATTAAGTTGGTTATCACCATTGAGGTCATCTACAACAAAGAAAGTGTCCCCATCATCAATTGATCCGATAGTGGTTCCGTTGTCTAGATATATCCAATCGACATCACAATCAAAGTTCCCATCTCCATCAACATCAATTGAATAGAGTGTTTCATTAGCTGAAATGATAAAGTTCGAATTCAAATCAATCCCATCAGTACCATTGATAAAAAGCCAAGGTGGAGTAGTTGCAACATCAAACCACGAAAAGGTGCCGCCATCTGCAAAGAAGAAATCCGGATGTCGCCACTGAATCCCCGTATCAAGATCTGCAATCAGGATATCTTTTCCTGTTAGATTGAGACCATAGTAATCCTGCATATCCCACGCTAAATCAGCGTAGGTTTCTGTTCCTGGAACCGAAATATCACGAGGCATCTGATACTTGGGATTATGTAGAGGTTCAACACTCTCAAGGTAAGGATCATTCTTCAGGTGTTCTAATGCAACATCTGAAACCTTTGCCATGTAAATCGACCCTACGTTCTGTGGAGAGTCACCAAAATTGATTCCATTCATTTCATAGAATTCAATTTCAGATTGTGATAATTCTCTATCAAATCGAACAGTTACATCCTTTTGTTCCCCACTATCAACAAATTCCTGAACGGGAATCTCCATTGATACTGGAGAGAATTCTTGGTCTTGTTCCTGTACAAGAGGATTGACCATAGTAAATATTGATACAACCAAAATAATGAGTACAAGCGTGCGTTTCATCTTGATACCTCTCCTTATGACATCTGGATACGGAATATAGAGACATATAAGCTTCGTTTGGATTCATTGAGTCTTTTTTTCGAGATTCACTTTGCGCAATTTAGCGTAAGTTTCAAATTTCCACAGCTAGTTCTGTATCTTCCTAGTCCAAAGAATTCTGATTATCAAGATACAGACTCGATAGAAAGACGAAATGGAAACTTGTCTAACTATTATTTCAAGTCCAGTAACTCGACCTCGAAAATCAGAGTGGAATTTGGTGGAATCAACTCACCGCCAACGTCCTTATCCCCGTAAGCTAGTTCTGGGGGAATGGTAAGTTTACGCTTGCCACCCACTTTCATTGTGAGGACACCCTGATCCCATCCTTGGATTACTTGACCAACACCGATTTGGAATTCGAAAGGTACACCTCTATCCACGGAACTATCGAATTTCTTCCCGTCAGTCAACCAACCAGTATAATGAACGACCACTATTTGTCCTTGTGTTGGTGATGTTCCGGTTCCAGGAACAATCTCTTCAATCTGCAGTTCTGCCATAGTATCATCACAAAGTCGGAACCTAATAAACAGTATTGAGAAACATGATGGATATCATTTCAGCGGTAGGATGAAATATCGATAAGATTAGAGAAATTATTGCTTTAGCATTCCAATGACTGTTTCCTTACTGACATGCCTTCCTGTACCTTTGGCTAATTCCTGGAGTGGATACACCATACCACAGCACTCACACTTCAAAGCGGAGAAGACAGCGCCTCCTACTCTGCCTAAGGACATCTCATAAATCACCATTTTCCAGTCTTCGTTTCCACACATCTCACATGAAATCTTCATACCGGACACTGGATGCCTACAACTATAAACTCTGCCATACTTTTTCTTTTTTCCAGTTCTGTACTCAGTGTAAGAAAGCTCTAACACTCGACCAGACGAAGGAAATACCTGCATCATCTGCTGCTTGTATAGATTCATTATCGCGTATCGAACCACCAGGAGCAATAATTGCAGATACTCCCTCTTTCACGGCGGCATCAATAGAATCACGATACGGAAAGAATGCATCCGAAGCCATGACTGAACCGTCAGTACGGTCTCCAGCTCGTTTCAAAGCTAATTCAACTGCGCCAATCCGAGAAGTCTGGCCCATTCCAACCCCAAGAGTTTTGGTCCCAGTACTGATCACAGCAGCATTTGATTTTGCATATTTGACTACCTTCCATGCGAACATTAAATCTGCAAGTTCTTGCTTGGAGGGTGATTTCTTTGAAACAACTTTGAGATCTGCTTCGGATATCTTATGAGAGTCTGATGGCTGTACTAGAATACCGTTTGGAACCAGCCGGATGGCTAAGTCGGGTATCTTGTACTCATTGAAGGTACATAGTATTAGTTTCTTCTTCTTTGTAAGGATCCCAATAGCTTGTTCATCAAATTCAGGAGCAATGATTGCATCAACGAACATGGCGTTGAGCTTCTTCGCTAGAGGTTCAGTAATTAGCCGATTGAATCCCATGGCCGAACCAAAAGCAGAGAGGTTGTCTGTAGCAAAGGCGTGGTCAAATGCGGTTTCAATATCATCAGCTGAAGCAACGCCACAGGGACTAGTGTGTTTGATAATTACGCATGAGGAATCATCGAGTTCTGAGAGAACTCCAATCGCGGCTGAGAAGTCTACTAGATTATTGTAAGAAACCTCTTTCCCATGAATCTGTTTGTAAAATGGGTGCGAGTCAGGATTCAGATAGTACTTTGCCTCTTGGTGCCAGTTTTCCCCATAGCGTAAATCTTGAGGGTTCTCGAAACCCATCACGAAACTAGATGCCCACTTCAAATCGGAAGAGAAGTAACGGCTTATTGCAATGTCATATTTTGCGGTATGATGGAATGCCTTCACCGCGAGCTCTTTTCGTAGTTCTTGTGTGATCGATTCGTTTGTTATCGCAGCTGCTACTCTTTCATAGTCAGAGGGAGAGGAAACTACCAGAACTTCAGGATAATTCTTTGCAGCAGCTCTGAGAAGCGTCACACCACCAATATCGATATTCTCTATAGCATCCACAATACTATGCTGTTGCGAGATGATCTGTTCAAAGGGATACAGATTGACAACTACTAGTCCAAAGGGGGGAAGATTCATCTGATCAAGTTCAGATTTCTGTTCAGTTGTTCCCAGAATTCCACCCATTATACTCGGGTGCAAGGTCTTGACACGCCCTCCCAAGATCTCAGGATA
>JABCSP010000443.1 GCA_018238825.1 Candidatus Thorarchaeota archaeon
TATTGCACGTCTACAGTATCCCACCAATCTTAGAACTAAGAGCGAGTAATGAATTTGACCTATAATCTTGAGTGAGTGTAGTCTTTGTACCATGATTAATATTGGGCCGTGTTTGCTATTTCAAAGGAGAAGAGTCTGGAGTAGATAACAACAGATGAGAAAGCTCGGTAAAGAACAGAAGAGTCATGCGCTGAAGACATGGAAAGAAGTTTCTCAGGTTATTGAGATATCATTCGGTCTGAAACCATCTGAAGCACCAACTGAGATCTATCTCTCAACTTCAGAGAATCAGATAGAAAATCACCAACCCGGAGTCATAGACAGCGATTCTATCATCATCAACTCCAACATTCCAGATTACGAAGAAGTGCTCAATGCCACGATAACGAAACTATGCCTACAGAGAATCTTGCCCTCGGACTTGCTCTGCAGAGAATGTATCGATGATATCTCCTTTGAATTCGCACGCAGAACAATTACTGATGATAAAGTAAGAAGTCAATGGGAATCTATCTGGAGTGAACACTCACCTCGACGTCAGATATCGTCAGCGATTGATTACTTCCCATGTGTGGGATACAAGTGGCTATATTCAGTCGCCGGAGAGAATGGACTAGATACTTTCGTGCGAGAGCTCACACACCGAGCCAGAAATCAGATTTCACTTTCCTTTGAAGATTACATGCAATATTTCTCAATGAGAATACGCAGATTTGAAAGAACTCTTGATTCGACAGAGCTGAAATTAACAAGTACAGTTGTGGAAAATCCAAACCTGCCTTCAAAGGATCTTGCCAACCTTGTAGGAATCTCAGAAGAATGGATGTCTCGGAAGCTGGCTCAACTTCAGAAGCGAGTGGTTCTTCGAAAATTCAATCGCGCTCCATTTTCTCGTATTGGTATTCAAATGTTTCACGTTCTTGTATCAAGAAGAGATACCGAAACAGACCCGTTCGATCTCTTCAAGGACTGTCCGTTTCTCTACTCCTATAGAAAGGTAATATCAGGAGACTGGACTGCTCTTGCAACTCTTAGCATTCCCGAAAATAGTGAGAGCATGCGGTTTGTGAAAGCGGGATTGAAACGCATTGTGGATGCAGGGTTTGACATAGACCCTCATCAAATTCATTCTTCGGGAGTATCACGCAATTTCGATTACTATAAGCCAAAGGTTGGTCATTGGGATATCCCCTGGGAATTACTCACAATACATCTCCAGCGAATCCAGTCAGACGATTTGGCATCATCTATCCCAAGAGTCGATAGACCTGAGAAACGAATTGAAATAGAACTAGATGAATTAGACATAAAGATTTTTGACTGTGTATCGAGAGGTATAGCATCGGTTTCCAAGATTCGCTCACATCTCAAAGTAGGTCAACATAGAGTAGCAGAGAGATTGCAAAAACTACGAGAGAATGGTCTTGTCATCAAGTCATGGGAAGTTCACAACATCGGACTGAACGAGCATGCAATTATCTACTGTAAGGATAGGGAACTGGGAAAAACAATAGCTGCTTGGTCCCTTAGACTTCCCAAAAGCGTCATCTCATTCTCCTCAAAGGAGGAATTGATGCTACTTGCGGATCTACCAAAAGGTGGGAGTTTCGGACTGGCTACAGCATTGGAAGGACTGAACAACGGTACATGTATCGGCATCCTGAGTCCTCAGATCTATGGCGCATGGGGTTTTCCTTCGGCACTTTGGGATTCAAAATTTCAGAGATGGAAGTGTCCAAAGAAGGAACTAGAATCTTGGATTACTCAACTTGAATGAATTTGCTTGGTCAGTATTCCTCCACAAACCACTAACATTGGTTGATTGACAAATTGATTGGTTCAGTCACACTTCTTCAATACAACCAATTGTTCAGTTCTCATTCTTTCATCTTCAAGTCCTGATGCAGGATTAATCTTTGATTTGAACATATTTCGTGAAACAATCGTGTCTACATAGGTCACGTCATGTTTCCAACCTTCTTGAACCAGATGTTCGACCAGTATCTCATCGATTGGAATTTCAGTTGTTCGGATTTTTGCAGAGCCTACAAATATGCACATCCGTTTTCTCACTCTGGCTCCTAATCTCGAGAATGTACCAATCATTGCGTGGAAATATCTATCATACAATTTTAGGAGATGCGGTTCACTAATCTGTTGTCGATACTTGAGGAAACTATCCGAGTTGATTTCAACAGGTTCTACATG
>JABCSP010000063.1 GCA_018238825.1 Candidatus Thorarchaeota archaeon
ACGATGGCTATCGGAATAACAGTCTATGTGGATTCATATTCAGTTCATGAATGGGAGAAGAATATCGACGTAGGTGAAATTGCCATCACTGTGACTGATTACAGTGCTAATCTTGAACCATATGTTGATGACATTCGAGAGATTGCTGGTGTGACGAAAGCTGCAGCATTGCGTGGTGGTCACGGATATTTCGAGAAAATTGAAAATAACACCATCTATCTAGATTTGTGGGGAGACATACTTACTCCGGATGCAGAGTTCTATGAAGCTTTTCCAAATTATATTAACTTGGAACAAGGAAGATTGCCAGAGAATGCAAGTGAAATTGCAATAATCTATTCGTCTCGCACATATCAAGAGATAGAACTTGGTGATGTACTTGAAATGCACATGGATGAAACTCAAGATATGATAGTGGTTGGTTTCTACTCCCATGAAGGACAAGCTGATTCTCCATATTACTGGAGTTTCGATAGTATTGGAATAGTCCTACGAAGTGTTGTAAGTGATGATTATGCATCCACTAAGATTCTTGTCGACGTCGATCGTTCAGGACTCTCAGCATTCAATCCCACTGCGGCTCTCCAATACCTCAATGGAATTGACGAATCAATAAGATTGCTAGACCCAAATTACAACCCTAGTATTCCCTGGTCAGGCAGATTCAATGTTCAAAATAGAATTGCTTCAGGAGTAAATTCATACATCTCGTGGGTTCAAATGTTAAGATTTGTAGAGATGTTCAGATCATCAAGCGTTCTCTTCTTACTTGTGCTGGTGAATTTCTTAGCAATTCGTCATAATGTAAATGAAAGACGTTATGAAGAAAATATGTTGATTTCTAGAGGCGCAGCCAAGGCTGATTTGGAAAAAGCAACAACTCGAGAAATATTCATCCTCTCAATCATATCTTGTTTCATAGGAATTCCACTAGGTTTGCTTCTAAGTAGAGTCGCAATTGCTGCTACTGGGTTCTTCACTTTCAACACAGCACTATTCTTTTCGGAACCAGTTCTAATCAGTTTAGATTCACTCTTAATCTCGGGAATAGTAGCGATAGCAATACCCATGCTCACATTGGGTGGGTATCGAACAGTCTATTCGACCAAGAAAAGTGTTGATGAAAACAGAGGTAAATTAGCTAAGTTATCAAAGGGGCTAGGTCTCATTCGATGGGACGTGATGATTGTGGTAATATCAGGTCTCTTTCTACTGGCATTAACTACTGGAGGCACTGCAGCAGCCAGCAATCCATTACTATCACTTATACTACCCATCTTACCATTACCTCTATTCCTTGGAGTGGCAAGTATCTCAATGAAAGCGCTAAGATTGGGAACATATAGACTCAGCAAAGCAATGAGAAGAATTGTTGGGGATGTTCCCGCATCCATTGGAATCAGAAGGGTTGGAAAAGGGGCTTCATCAGCAGGAGCCGCAGCTATGATTCTTGTTCTTGCTATATGTTTGAGCTGGAATAGTGCAATAATTGATGCATCAATGCCAGTTACAGCACAAAATCAGTCACGTCTGAGTGTTGGCTCAGATTTAACATTTGCATTAGACGAAGACCAATATGGAAGTTGGGATGACTTCATCACAAATGTGACAAATCATGAATTGGTAGAAACAAGCACAATTGTATCAGAAGCGCAACTCTACTTATCAGCAGGATATGGGGGAGGAGCAAACTTCTTGGCAGTGAATCCTAGAGAGTACATGCATATTGGGTATGACTACTTGGGCAATCCCCTCAATACATCAGATATTTCTCTCTTACTTGACAATCTAGAAACTTCACCTGATGGAGCCATTGTCACATCAGATATCGCTCAGTCTTATAGTTTTGAAGTTGGAGATATTCTTCGAGCATCGACTTTGGAAGAAGATGCAATTCCGCTCACATTCAGAATAATTGGAATTACCGATGCGTTACCTGAGGTACCAGACAGAAACATGTACACACCTTGGTATGGACCATTCTATGGTGGATTTGGATTTGGGTACCAACCTCGTGCTGTTGGAACTAATAGAATTCTAGTAAATCGGGAATTTCTAGGTTCTCAATTGACACTTCTCACTGATTCATCCAACTTCCTTTGTGTTAGAACCATTCCAAATGCTAATGCAACAGCTATCGTCGAAGATGTTTTTGATGGTGAAGGAAACGTTGCAGTTTATCAAAATCTTTGGGAGTCTGTAAGTCAAAACGTACAAGATTATGTCAGTGGTACCCAGTATTTGATGGAACGCTCACTCGATACAATGCTTACTGTTCTTACTGTGGGTACAATTGTTGGTGGTTTTGCAATCTATGCTGTTGAGGGAGTTCGAGCTCGCAGAAGAGAAATCGCACTCTTGAGATCAGTTGGAGCATCCAAGAGAATGATAATTATGGTACAGGGAGCTGAGATGTTAGTATTGATGCTGGTTAGCATGATATTGCTCCTAATTTATGCGCCTCTATTTCTAAGCACATCGATATATTTGGCTGGGGGATCAACTACAGGTTGGAATGATGTGTATCTGGTTTCGGTATTTCCAGTTATTCCTTGGATTACAATTTTTGTAGTTTTAGGATTCTTTGTAATTAGTGTAACCTTGTTCATCTTTGTAATCGCTGCACTCAGTTCGAAAATTAATCTGGCTTCTACTCTTAATGCAGCATGGGCAGAAGCTGGCCCGTATGGAGATGATATCTAGTTGTTCCTCTTCTCACGTCTTTCATCAAGGGCACCTGAAGTAGTGACAACATTACTGATTTTCGCCCTTTCTAGCGGTGTTTTAGGTGGAATTCTGTTCTACATGGATTCGACATCACCCGATGTTCTAAATGATATGACATCGGATGTACCAATAGATATGCAGGTTACTTTTTCATCACAGTTCTATTCTCAGACTAATGTCACAATTGAGGATATTGAAGAGAGTGTAGGTCAACAGGATTATGTTACTACTACGGAACAGGTGAAGTTTGCGGAATTTTATGATTACAGTGTATTGGAAGAAGAAGATTTCAGGAAGGGATATCTTGGTATTGATTTCACATCTTTTGAGAGCTTTTCAAATGCAATAAATATTGAGACATTCGATCGAGAATATGATAATGATTCATGCATGATTGAGAATGCATTGTTCCTTCGGCAAGGACTTCAAATTGGTGATAATTACACAATTGATCTACTAGTATACAACAGCACTTGGGATGAGGTTGAAATCCAAAAGTCTTTCACTATTGTTGGAACATTCTCATCAAATATATACATGCATCAACCAAGGTGGGGCCAACCTGAGGTCACATATCTTCGAATGATAACAACTCCAAATGCTATCGATTCAACTTTCAATGTTCTAGGACATGATCCCTACTATGGTTTGCAGGACAGAATCTGGGTTCGTTTCGACCATTCTCAAATTCTAAATACTGATTCAGCGAATGTAATTAGCTCACTATCGGACATTGAAAAAAGAATTGAACAGGATAATCTTCCTTATGCAATGGTTGATAATTTCCAACTAATGGGTGCAATCTATGAGTTCTCAAGTTGGTCTGCCAGCATAAGAGCTATTGCGCTATCATTCTCAATTCCTTCAGTCATAATGGGAGCAATGTTAATCCAATACAATTCAAGATTGTTGTCTGATGCTCTACGAAAAGATGTAGGTACTCTAAAAACAAGAGGTGCATCCGGTTGGCAGGCATTCAATTGGGTATTGAGTAATGCCTTAGTAACAGGCTTTGTTGGAAGCCTTGGCGCGATTATCACGGGGATTGCTTCAGCGCTTCTTTCGGGAACGGTCATAGAACTACTAGTATTTGACCCACAGAGGCTTGCAGGTTTCGAAATCTTGCTTCAGCCTTATGCAGTTTTTATTGTATTCATGTTTTCTTTCTCCGTAGGACTAATAGTTGCCATACCTTCAGCTGTGAAGGCGCTATTAATGACACCTTCAGAAGCACATAGTCATCTTGAAAGCAGTGTACTTGCAGATGCGGAAAAGATGGGAACAACTACTATTGATTTGATTGCGGTAGGAGTCAGTGGATGGCTACTTTTCCCGTTGATTGGAATCTTTGCATTCTCAGGTCAGAGCCTCTTTGGTTCGCTAGCTTTTGCAGCCATCATTATTCCAGTACTGGGAATCTTCATCTTTTCATTTACAAGACTTCTTTCAAGACCAACTGCGTCAATCAAAGCAAGGGTTCTTGAAAAAATTAAGAGCCCATCCCTCATTGTAGGTTCACGCTTGATGTCTAGAACAGTTTTCATGTTCAAGAAATCAGAAACAATGGGAACTATGTTCATTGCTATGGTTTTTACAGCAGGTCTATTTGCGTCAGTATCCGCTACAACTGGTAGCACTCACATGAAACAGATATACATGTTTGAAACCGGAGCAGATATTGCAATCGACATTAGCCCAAGCTTGACAAATATCACATTAGATCTTGTAGCAAACATATCCGCCGTAGAGGGGGTAGCCCATGTTAGCCCCATGTACAGAACCACTGCATATGTGCAATATTGGAATGCGCACCAATTTGGAAGCGGTGAAAACATCAATCGTACAATTACTGTGTTTGGAGTAGAGCCAGGAAGCTGGATTGAATCAGCATTTTGGTTAGACTACTTTACGTACTATGACTATCCACAAAATTCGATCGCGAGTTTATCAGAATCAAATGAAGATGGAATCAATATCCTCTCTTCATTCAAACCTGTTTACAGCTACACGGTTGACTCTCTTGGTATGCGCTACCCTCAATACTCTGATATTCTTGACCTTCAGATAATAACACCAGGATGGAGTAATCTAACCGAATGTACAATAGTTGACTTAATGACTTCTACACTTAGTGATCGATCAGCAGGGCAGACATACGTTCCAGGTGAGTCAGATGCCAGCGATTTCATTGTAGCCGATATTGACTATATTCATTCATGTATGAATACCACACGAGTTACCAAATTCTACATTGATCTTGACCCCGGGACAAACTATACGAAAGTAATGAATGATATCAATGCAATTGCACCTTACAGCTTAACTGACATTGAGTCTCCGTACACCTCAATTGAAAGGGTCCTAGATTCTAGAGCAGCACAATCAATCTATGGCACTTACACGCTTAATGTAATTTTTTCACTTATCTATTTGACAATAGGCATGCTCATTGTCAGTGTTGTAAGAGTTAGGGGATTAAGAAAACAGTTCTCTGTTCTTCGAGCTCTTGGAACACCAAACAGGTCAATCATTATTGCTTCAATAGCAGAAACCAGTATTGGAGTTCTTATTGCCGCTGCTATCGGTGGAACTGTTGGAATCACCTTGGCATACCTACTAATGGAAATACCACTCTTACATATGGGCGTGTCAACTCTTTCGCTCTGGGCTAGACTTCCCGTACAACTTGTGTTACCCTTACCACTAATATCGGCGATAATTGCCCTTGCAATAGGCGTATCGCTGATTGCAACGTACCTTGTTTTGGTACGCACCCTGAAACTGAATATCGCAGAAGAAATACAATACAATGAGTGATTATCATGTCGGAAAATCTTGAAGAACTATCAGACGAATACAAGATTATTGTACGTGATCTCATGAAGGTCTACAAACGGGGCCAGAAGGAGGTCATTGCTCTACGTGGAATTGATTTTGAAGTCAATGCGGGAGAGTTCCTTTCTATAATCGGACCCAGTGGCTCAGGGAAATCTACACTTCTTAAAATGCTCGGGGCATTAGACAAACCGACAGCAGGAGCTATTATCTATGACGGTCACAGTGTTACAACTCTGGATGATCGGAGGTCAATGCTTTACCGAAGACAAAAAGTCGGGTTTGTATGGCAAATAGGTAATTTAGTTCCAGGTCTAAATGCATTGAAGAATGTCATACTTCCAATGAAACTGGCTGGAGCGCCATCAAGGCAATCAAACGAACGCGCATTGATGCTCTTAGAAAAATTAGGTCTGAGTTCAAGAATTGACAATCCTGAGCTACTACTAGGGGACGAAATAACTGGCGAGCTAGATTCTGAAACAACTGAGATTGTGATGGAAGCACTGAAGAATACAAACAAAGAGTTTGGAACCACTGTGATCAACGTAACTCACAATCCAAAAGTTGCAGAATATGCAGATCGGGTTCTGCGAATTCGGGATGGACTAATTGAAGGCCAGAAACATATCCTCTATGGAGATATCACGGAAATAGATGCTAAAGGAAGGATGGTCATTCCAGAAACTGTTCGTCGTTTAGCAGGTCTTGGAAAAAGAGTCGTTCTTCGGGCAACATCGGATGGCTTGCTTATCAGTCCGTTAGACACAAGTGGCAAAAATGACAATAACAATAATGACACAGCAACCAATTAGATGTTAGCAATGTCTATATTTGAGGACACATCCGTTCAGGTAGTGATGCATATGAGCAAAAAGCAGATGCCATGGTCCTTCTATTCCACATTAGTTTCATTTGCAATCTTTTTTGCTAGCATCAATATCTATATTCTCACCAATTTACTCAGTCATCCATTATCGAGTGATTTGTGGCTGATCGGAGTTATTGGGGGATTTATTCTACTACTCTACTCTGTTCGTATGGTTAGGATTCATCAAAGAGAGCTAGTCGATAAGAAACAATCTGAATAGATAGATTGTTTCAAGGAACAGGAGCCATTAGAAATCAAAGCCAGATTTTTCATTCTTTTTCCTAACAAAGACTATTGGGATTTCAATTACCTTATCTTTACGTCGCGCAATATCCAGAGTTACTTTTAGAAAATGGCGATATTCAACGAGCTCCGTTGTAAACGATTCTATCCAATTTGAATCTGTTTGGATAGTGGCTTCGACCCAAGAGTCTCGACGAAACTCCTCCTCTTGAAAGTATATTTCAGCAAGTTCTTTCTTTGAATCCCACTTGAACTCTTTTGGCTCAACGTGCTCTAGTCCAATTATTTCAGCACGAACCCCTCTAAAACTAGCCTGTCTATCAACGAAGAATCGAAAATCTAGATTGTCACCGAGAGAAAAATGATCCGTGTCAGTGTCAACTTTTAATAGAGTAATGCCATCGCTTTCGATCATATCAGATTTGGGTTCTGGAATAGATTCTTTTTCTGGCCCTTGCTTTAATTGCAGAGCGAGGTCCAATTTAGATTTCAAATCTCTAGCCCATGAGATTTCTGCTTTAGCTTCTAATGAATATTTTATCCACCCACAAGTGCCGTTGTAACTTCCTGGAATATCAGAAGGGAGAGTGAATGAAAAGTTGTAGCGGGATTCACCGGTTGGAATCTTTATGGCCTCAGTGAGATTAACGATATCATTTACATGGTCGCGTTTGTCCTGATAGATAATCGTAGTCTTTCCTATTCTAACGACAACTTTCACAGCTTCTGTCCCTAAAAGAGAGATATGAAGTCTTTCGCATTGAAAATCATCATCGCATGTTACAAGAACTTGCCCCTCTACTGTAGAACCAGGAGCAAAAGTTTCATCTATTGGTTGAATCTCAATCTTCCTCATCAGAATTTCATTCCAATTATTGCGCGAAGACTAAAAGGGTCATCGGTTGACAAAAGAAAATAGAGTAGGTGTATCCCAATTGGTTGGAAGATACACTTACTATCAATAGTTGTTTTCTACATTATGGAAATATCCGACTAACAGTTCTGGGGAATGGAATGCAGTCGCGGATATGCTCTAGATCCAGCATCCAAGTCATCAATCTATCAACTCCAACTCCAAAACCTGAGTGAGGTACACTACCATATTTTCGGATATCTAGATACCACTCGTACTTCTTTGGGTCATCCCCGATTCTGTTGAGGTTGTCAATTATCTTCTGGTAATCAGACTCACGCTCACTCGCACCAATCATCTCACCAAATCCCTTTGGAGCTAGAAGGTCGTTATTCTTGTAAGTCCGAGGATCTGCCTCGTTATCTTTCATATAGAAAGACTTGATCGCCTTTGGATAATACTCCACGAAGAGGAACTCTTCCCGGTCATCGGTGAGAATGTGTTCAGCTTCAGTTCTAAGATCTTGGCCCCACTCTATCTTCAATCCTGCCTTCTGGCAAATATCGATTGCGTCAGTGTAAGTCATCCTATCAAATGGAGCCTTGACACTATAGAGTCGATCAGAATCCACTCCTAGTTCTTTAAGTTCAGGTTTTCTGTTGTCAGCTATTGCATGGCACATATGACTGATGAGACCTTCTTGTCTCTTCAGGTTCCCTTCGTGATCACACCAAGCTTCCTCTACTTCCAGATGCCAGAACTCTGTCACATGTTTACGTGTCCTCGACTTCTCAGCACGAAATGATGGAGCTAGGATGAATACTTTCTCCATCGCGAATAACTGAGGTTCCAAGTGCATCTGACTTGTCTGTGTAAGATAGACCTTTTTTCCAAAGTACTCGACCTCAAAGAGATCTGCACCTTCCTCCCCCATTGTTGAAACAAACATAGGCGAGGTGGTTTCAAAGAATCCTTCGTTGCGAAGATATTCTCGAGCGGACCTAAACACTTCATCTCGAATCTTTAGTACGTTTGTGAGCTTGCGGGACCTCATCCATAGGTGACGATTATCATTCAAGAATTCAGTACTCTGGTTTTCTGTGATTGGAAACTCTTCTGCAAAGTGCAAGATATTGAATTCTTCTATCTGCACTTCGAAGCCACCCTCTGCTCTATCGTCGGCTTTAACTGTACCAACCATTGATACAAGGGATTCTATCAGCATCTTTTCTGCGCCAGCGTATTCTTCTTCGCTAACGACATCCTTCTTGATTATTGTCTGAACGACACCTGAAGGATCTCTCAACAGAACAAAGACCATCTTCTTCTGTTTTCGAATACGATGGACCCAGCCTCTGAGATGGACTTTCTTTCCGTCCATTCCACCTTCAAGGATGTCCCTTAGTTGTATGTAGCTCACTATAATCACCACAAATTCTTGTTAGACCATGATATGGCTAACATCTCAATTCCACTAAATGATTGGATAAAAGGATAGCGGCCTAAGAAGGCCGCCAACAGTTTAACGAAATCTGACGAACCAAATAATCGCAATGAGTGCAATTATAGCAACTGAACCTATGGCCATCCATGTCAGATAAGTCACGAGATATGCTTGAGTCACGACAACTCTAACTGTGGATTGAACAGAGTTGCCTCCTATATCATACACAGTTAGTGTAACATCATAAGTTCCGCTAAGCAGTCCAGCAAAATCGAACTCGATATTTTCTGTTTCCCAATCTGCATTGACCACTTCTTCAGTAGTGATTGTATCACCGATAATGGTGGCAATATCAATTGTATAGTAGTCCATGAAATCATCTGATGCTGTCCAGTTTCGAATGATGTTGATATCACCCTGATTATAATAGATATCATCAGGTGCGTAGATCATGATAGGTACAGTGTCATCTGACATAACTGTTACAACTGCAGTATCATTTGCAGTATTCCCACTAGTATCATTTGCGAAAAGTGTGAAATTGTGCACTCCAATTTCTAGTCCATCCAGACTAATCGTTATAACTGGCTCATCGGTATTAATGTCATCAGAAATAAAAACCTCATCGTTATCCATTATCGTATACTTGTTCAGATTAT
>JABCSP010000006.1 GCA_018238825.1 Candidatus Thorarchaeota archaeon
TTTCAATGGAGTTGTCTATCACGGAACAGAGATGGCATATGATAACAGCGGTCTTATTCTCCTCTCAGAGGTTCCGGTTGATGGTGGAAGAGGGCGGATTGATTTCGTTCTTGCTCGTGCAAAGCAACTGACACGAGTTGATGGCGCACCTTCAGTCGTAGTCTGTGAACCCTTTATGATCGTTGACCTGAAGACAAAGAATGCTTTCGACTTTGATATCTACGGAATCGAATCACGCACTTCAGATAAGGAGAATGTAGTTCGTGAATTCGTCTTAGAACATAGGGAACTGACTCCTGATGAGTGGGAGAATGTCCTTTCAAACACTCCAGATGATTATGAAGAAGAGCAACTTGATGCATATGAGAAGGCAGCTCTTACTGACTACAAGAGTGCGATGTGGAAGGATGTTGATGCTCAGAAGAGCCTTGTTAAAGCTGTGCTGGTTGTTGACTCGCACCAGAGCTGGAAGGACATCAGTGAGGCAGTACTTCCTCTATGCTTGAAGGCATACAACAAATGTGTGGATGGTACAATATCAGAGGGGGATTTTCTCGTTCCTTCTGAAGGGGATAAGGAACTCAGAATTGCCATGCAATTGCTCTCAGTCACCAGACCTAACACTGAAACTGAAAAAATGGTTATTCCTATTCCTCTGAAACCATTCAAGAAACGGATTGAGGATGAGAAAGAATTTGTGCTCTATCTCACTGTTCCAGGAAGAGGTTCTCCCTCTCAGTCTGCTGCATCCATTGCAGAACGATGGCACGGTCTAGAATATGTACATGGTCTTGCACGAAGACGCCATCGTGATGTGTTCTGGCTTGACCTAGTTGGTGAATACTCAGACCCAGTTCTGAGAAAGAAGCAGTTCAGGACGAAGTTCCAAACGGACTCGATCAAACGGTTCTTCAGAGATAGGGTTCAGGTGAAGGACCTCTCTGACCAAGTGCGTGAATATATCTATGAAGGAGCGCCTATCAGTTCTCTTCGAACATGGATACAGAATCTTCTCAGAAACAGTCCAAACCCAATTATTGTGGTATCAGGGTGGGAAGCTCTTCGGAGAAGTACACCAAGATCACATCAAATGTACCTTGATGAGATTGTGACAACCATAATACAGACAATTCCAGTCAAGAGTACTGCTGTGTGGTTTGCACGGCCTGTACCTATTGCACAGAGTAGTATTACCTATTCATCAAGGTGTGTTGCTCCTTTCTATCAAGGGTCACTATGGCAAAATATTGTTGACATCATAATCTGGAATGTCGCCATGCCGCCTGACCGGTCCGGAGCTCGTATTTCAACAAATTACCATGAACGTGGTATTCTCATTGAGCGACCCGAAAAAAAACTTGAATGGAAGATAGTTGAGATCAAACCATTACGAGGGTGGGGACAGGATTTCCAATCTGGTGGGCGAAAGATACCTGAAGCCTATTACAGAGGTAGTGGCGCAGTTGTTCAAAGGAGTAGCTGGTACGTGGAGAAACAACTGAATAGAACATTGGAACTCATCCCCCATCTATTACCCCAACAGGAGTACAATCCAGAGCCTCACTCTAATTTCAATCTTGATATTGAGAAAGTGTCAATAGATTACAATGAGTCACAAGATTCCAGTCCAAGGCTCACATTCACACCTACTCAGGTCCATACAGAGAAGGAAACGGAAGATGGGCGGGTCAAACCTCTGTTACCGATAACTGACATCAATCGAAGGAGAGAATGCAGGCAGATGAGGCTTGATGTTTCTCTCCAACAACGGACCACACGTCCTCCTTCAGAGTATTATCTTTCCTCTAAGGAGATAGATGATCATAAGCTCGCACTCACTGAGATTCGACATCTGAGAAACACAATCAAGTTCTTGGAACGAGAGGAAGAAAACCACTTGAAGGATCTCCTTGATCAAGTATCAGAGGTGCTCGAAAATACAGATGAAACGATCCATGCAGAGAATACAAAATCACTTATGAATCGACTCCGACTCATTCGTCAGATCTTGGAAACCAACACCCTGAGCAAAGAGGTCTGGGCGCGGCTGTTACCTAATCGCTCTACCATTCCAAGATACCTTACGAAGGCCAGGAGAAACCATGTGACCGCTATTCAGAACAGGCACCCGGATATACTCCTGATTAAAGGAAATCACCTCTTCTTCCTGATTCTTGCAGCTCTTGGTCCTAATCCCGGAGTATCATATCCTAGATTGCTGATGGCATTATGGGATTATGTGCTACCATGGCATCTCATTGGTCTTGGACTGAAACCAGAATATCCCAAGAGCCACATTACTGGGAGATCAGTACTTGATAGACACAGGCTCTTGAAACGATTACATCATCGGATAGTAGGACGAAACAAGACTATTGACATGCAGGCATCTTTGACCAATGTCAGGTTTGGACAATTGATTGCTCTGTCCTCTTCAGGAGCTGCAGACTCCACTCTTCTCTGGTTGTTATTCCAACGAACCCCAGGAACAAATGACATGAATGCAGCACTCCTGAATCCAAGAGGTATCGACCCCTCCCTCTCAATCGTTGATACGCTCCACAAGATGGTTTCGGAGAGAACCTATTGGAGCGAGAGCGATCTGAACCTTCTGAGTTGGCATGCCAGATTACAGGGTGATGAGATTCGATTACGAATAATGGTTGCAGACCAGCACGGAGAGCAGGTTCTCTGGATAGATGACAAGAAGCGAAGAAGATGGATTCCCATTGGGAATATCCACTACACAACTAGACGATTTGAGGATGTGACCCTGGTGCGCACTATAACCCTCTCTACAGATTCGCATCTTCAGTCCATAGAATATGATGATGTTCGGCTTCCTATTCATAAAATAGAGGACATGGTAGATATAGCGACGCTCATTCTGCATAAGGGACTAGAAGGAAGCATATCTGCTACCTGTAGGGTAACGCTTGATACTAATGATGAGATGTACAGGGTCATCTTTACGAAGAAGAAATCTGAGGAGATGATAGGGGATCTTTTGATCAAAAGAACTGCAGACCTGTTGGAAATCCTTAGACGCCCTGATAACGAGTGCGAACCGGTTATGGTCAATGGACACAAATTGATTTGGAACAGGTTCAAAGACATCTCATACGACGACGATGTTGCATTGATTAGACCGTGGGTCAATAGACACAATCCCTTTCCAAAGATGAGCCTGAAGACACCTCCTACAGCAAGGGACTTGCTGCATGCTACCAAGGAGTTTGATATCACCATAGAGATGTATCACGACTCATGGACCTGTCCCTTGAAACATATCTCATTAGAGGATATACAAAAGAGTCATCGTTTAGCTCGGACCATTAAGCATCACTACCTTTTCGGATTTAGGAGTTCACTGGGAGAACCTATACACGTTAGTAATGAGCCGGGATTGCATCATGGATCATGTTGGAGGATTCATATTGATTCTCCACACACCCTCACACCTGAATTGAGGGAGCTCATGGAGGTCCGACTCACAGATGTCCAGGCACGGTTTCTCTTAGCTCCTCAAGAACTGGCCTACTGGTCAAAAGAAGGGCAACAATGGGTGACCCACACCTTCAAACTAGAGGTCAGAAAGGACTGTATTGAAGAAGTGAAGGAGTCCTGGCATCTCCGCATGATGTTAGGACCGAAGTATGACCCAAGCCTTCCCGGAATGTATCTGCAAAACCCTGACAGGTGGAGCCCCTACATTGCCATCAGACCAGAATGTGTCATGATAGGTCTAAGGGAGAAGAGCACTGGACAGACACAAGAGAGAAGTGTTCCTGAACGGGATGTTGCCTTACGGGATGAGTCTGAAGTAAAGAAGCTTCTAGAACGTGAGATGAGAGGGTTCTTAGAGATTACTGGTATTACTGCGGACAGGAGATTGATGTCAGAGATTCAGGGCGAGATAGCAGCTTCGATAGAGATCTACGGAGTGAGCGAAGATAAGACGATGGTAGAGTTTGATGATGTAACTATTGAGCCGGACTCAACAGGTGGACGGATTCTTTATGTGGTCTTGACATCAGATTTTGAGGTTCATAAGATTCCTGTCACCGGGCACCTGCACAATATTAGACAGGTGGGACGTGTTAACAGGGAGGATTTTGTGAGTAATGTTAGGGACCACCTTGGTGAGTTCAATCTAAGTGATGATGCCAGGGATAAGGCTGTGAAGGAGTGTATCAAAGTGATGAGAAAGGAGAAACTCATCACTAGATAGAATATTGTTAAGGTCAATCCACTATACAAATTTTGAAACCACAAAATTATGCATCAGTATCTCTTTTTCTTTTCAAATCAAGTCTAAGATACGATTTGATGCAAGTATTGGGCTACTTACATTCTGGAAACCATTTCTACTTCGACTTGTGCAACTCCCTCAACGGCGCTAATTGCTTCTTCGAGGTCATCTGTGCCTCCCAGTGACTCATCTCTTACAAGATTCATCCTAATGGCTATCAGGCCAAAAGCTACTGGTTGCCTTTCTATTGCACCAACATCAGTTCCTTCTGGAATCGAACTCTTTATTCTCTCGAGTAGATCATCCAAGTCTATTTCAACGCCATCTGGCATAATTTTCAATGTCATTACAACTCTTGCCATTAAGAATCAACTCCGTTTCTGGGTCTATGGTCCTTCAAATCCACAGTTGGGACAGGTGTATCTATTGGAAAAGCGTCTGCATGATTCACAACGCCAGATTGTGAACTCACCACAGGAAGGACATTGCAACTTTACGCTATCCTCTTGTGGCGAAACGGACGCGTGACAGGATGTGCACCTAGTAGCTCTCATTGTTAACAATCATCACCAGAAAGGTTGTAGTCGGTATAGACAGTACCGATTTTTAGCCCGAACTGAGAATTTGTTATAAATCTGTCGAAGCAACATGCCATCTGAAAAGATAAAATGCTGAGTTATCATTAGTAGATTGAACCTCTGGAGATGATTTGATGGGAACAAAGCTTGCTGATATCATAGAGGCTGAAACACTTACACTAAGTGCTCTTTCTGGAAAGGAACTTGCAGTTGATGCTTTCAACACAATCTATTCCTTCTTAGCAACAATTCGTCAGCCTGATGGTACACCACTAACGGACAGACAAGGAAGAGTGACCAGTCATCTCAGTGGTATGTTCTACCGTAATATCAATCTCCTTGAGAATGGTATCAACCCAGTGTACGTCTACGATGGTAAAGCACCGAAACTGAAGGCTCCAGAAGTCCAGCGTCGACGTGAGATACGTGATGCCGCTTATGAGAAGTGGAAGAAAGCCAAAGAGGAGGGTCGAATCGAAGATGCTCGGAAAGCAGGACAGGCAAGCTCCAGGCTCACCGGCCCTATGATTGATGAGAGTAAGGACCTACTCCAAGCTCTTGGTATTCCTGTAATTCAAGCACCCTCTGAGGGAGAAGCAGTGGCCGCACAGATGGCTCGAGAGGGTTTCGTATGGGCAAGTGCCAGTCAAGATAATGACTCATTACTCTACAATTGTCCCAGGATGATTCGAAATCTATCAATCTCCGGTAGACGAAGAGTTTCTCGCTCTAAGAAGTACAAAAGTATAGATCCTGAGCTTATCTTATTGGACCAAAATCTTCAGTTACTTGGAATAACTCGAGAACAACTAATCGATATTGCAATATTAGTAGGCACCGACTATAATGATAGTGTCAAAGGTATTGGTCCAAAGACCGCCCTTAAATTAGTCAAGAAGCATGGCAATCTTGAAACTATTGAAACTGATAGAGGAACAAAGTTTGACTTTCCATATGATGAGATACGTGAAATCTTTCTGAACCCCCCAAAATTAGACTTAGAGAAACCAAAGTGGTCTACTCCTCAACCTGACGAGATTGAAAGGATACTCTGTAAAGAACATGACTTCAGTGAGAGTAGAATTCAGAAGTCCCTTGAACGCCTCCATAAAGCATTAGAGGAAATTCGTGGGTCCATTCATCAAAGCTCGCTTTCTGATTTCTTCTAACGGTAATAAACTGCGAATCAAGAATACAGCAAGTTTTGGTGACCTGTAAAAAGTGACTGACCTATTTTTACCAAGGGACAAGGTGAATCTCAGAAATGCGAAAGAGAATGACTACGGTCAAGCTAATGTTGATACGAAGATGGTCTATCAGATAGTTCCTTTTGCTCTCCTATAATCCATAGTTTGAATCCTTTTTCTCCCCAAACACGTTGTGGACAGATATGCCGCACTATTCCACCGCTGTTTCTCATACCTAACTATCTTAGATTCTGGTCTTCTTGAACAAATATATCCTGAGAACCACAACTATGATGACCACACCAGAGCCAGCTGAAATTGCAAGTAACACATAGGTTAGAGGGTCCAGTGTTTCAGGAGTGCCTGTGGTAGTTGTTGTAGTTATCACCTCACTTACATCTAGGTTGAAGTTTCCACTCAGCACGTTTCCAAAGGTATCATTGACAAAGACCTCGACATTATAGTTCCCTACTGCTAATGGACTCACACTGGTCAGAGTTCCCTCTTGATCAATTGCAAAGTGTGTTGAGTCAGTGACCCACCATGTGTCAAGACCTGCATAATCATCAGCATGAAGCGAATAGAGGAAATCATCACCCTCAGTTATCGATTGGTCAACAAGCGGTTCAATCCAGTAAGGACTCACGTGGTCGATAATATCAACAGTGTCACTCACGGTGACATTGTCGAAGATGAAATACGAGTCTGTGTGAGTTTCCAATGCAAAGTATTCAGAAGTGCTCCAGCGCGTGTCCATACCCTGCAATCTCAAAGTTCCATTCAGATAGACATACATGTTACTGTCAGGTTGTCTAGTGATGTCGATGTGTATCCATCCAGAAGTTCTATTGAACGAGTATGTATCTATTTCATCAAGTATGCTACCAGCTAGATCTGGTATCCAATAGGCTAATGTAAAGTGGATGATAGCACCATCTGGATACAGATAGACCACATACCCATGGGGTCCACCTATTATTTCAGGATTATTATAGTAATTCGATGTAAACGAAATTAAGGTATGGCTAAAATCATATTCAAGAAAAACATCTAGACTCCAAGTACCTGTAGTTGTAGTGCTATTATGGAACATATAATTGATGATAGGTCCGGTCGCATAGAGCATTCCATCAGTCACAGAAACATTTGCAGGGCATTCTCCCCCATGAGTCAAATTATATCCACCGAATATCCACTGGTTAAAAGTCATAGTTTCATTCTCAAAATCATCAGACCAAACCTCAGAGCTAAGTTGTGTATTGTTAGTACTTAGAATTGAGAGATTCGCCGAGTCTGAACTCACAGGTATATGTGAGAGCAATAGACCAAGAACAATCGCAAAGAAGATTGTTCGATATTTTCGATGGAACACATGAATCCCTCTCTATCTCTTTGGGTATTCACCCATATAATTCTAGGTTTAAGTATTGAGAACCCATGCTTTCGTGTTATCACCATGCAAGCTCAATGCATCCATCAACTCTGGATACTTCTGAAACATGTCACACTCTTTGAGAGTCTTCATGAAGATATATCAAGTCTTGCAGATGTATTACTAATTCTCTCTCTGATTTCTTCTAACAGCTCAATGGCAACAGCCATAAACTATGAATGAAGAGGGGAGCAAGTTTCCGTGACTATAAATAGCATATCGCAAATTTATCTCGTGATGAGTTTTTCTTCTCTCATCACTCTGACACACTTTTTCATAATAACGAAATTGTATGAGTTCATATGCCCTCATCAAAATGAAATTGTATGAACGGACTAGGTATGTGGACTAGGTCAGTTGTTCGAGGAACAACTAATCGACGTGCGCGACTGAAAGCCCGAAAGAAGAAGCCTTCAAAAGGGAAGTCCTTACTCTCCAAAAAGGAACCAACATCAGGTTCTGGAGAGTCCGCGGCTGTTCACTTTGTCCAGTCGGACCTTGCTTGTTTCAGTGATGAAACTGATGAGAGTGATAATGACCCCGCCGTGGTAAGAACTGTGGAAATGCTCTCTGTTGCTGGAAGTGATGTTCCAGTGCTCAAACAGGAGAAGGAAGCCAGGTCTTCAGGAGGGATCCCATCCCGATGATAGTTGACAAAGCTCTTGCTAATTTCAAAGTCTTCTGGATTTTGAGAAGTGGTGACACTGGCAAGGGAAGGGCGGAACATAGAAGTATCTTACAGTTAAGGTTCACTCACCACAAAATGTAAGATGTAGGTCAGATAAATAGGAACTAACTTACTCTATACTAGGAGAAAAGGTGAATCATCCTTATGCGAAAAAGAATGACCGCAGTCAGAGCCTCCATCTCTGATATTGTGAATGGTACGTTTGGAGAAGATAATGGCGTTCATGTAACATCTTCTTACGGAGTTGAACTTCGACGAGTAGTGATTGTTGGGTTTGTTGTTAGCAAGTTCAACAAAGAAGCTAGTTCAGACGGAGGAAAGAGGTTCATGAGCATTACACTTGATGATGGAACTGATACTATCCGTATCAAAGTGTGGGGCGCGGAAGAATCTGCCCTACTTGAAGGAGTCAAGGAAGACATTCTAGCTCTAGTCATAGGGAAGATCCGCAAGTACGAGGATGAGATCTACATTATTCCAGAGATAGTCAAGGAAATTACAGACCCCAATTTCATGGGACTCCATCTCCTAGAACGCTATCAAGCAATTCTCACTCGTAGCGGTGTGTCAATGAGTGTGAGTAGCGATGAGGGTCAACAACAATTAACCACCATTATAGGCGGCCCATCTCCAACCTCTTTGACTGGTTTGACAAAACAGATTCTCAGCTATATTGAACTGCATGCTACTCCAAAGGGTGTGAACTTGAAGGACATTGTGCCTTTCTTTGAACAAAAGGGAAAGGATGCCATTGAAATTCAGACAAAAATCTTCAAACTAATTGAAGATGGCTTCATCAATGAGATAACCCCCTCTAGCTATCTTCCTGCAACCTGATGATTAACAAAGTATGCCGAAACAATACCTTCAATAACGTATATGGGGAAAATCAAGTATGGACGACTATGATAGCCTTCTAGACCGTGCAAGGTCACAGGTCCCAGAAGATGCATTCAATAAATCCGGAGAGCGATTCAAAGTTCCTGATGTGAGATTGGTAGTTCAGGGTAACCGAAGTCTCTGGCAGAATTTCCAGGACATCATAAACGTCCTTAACCGCCCAGGAAGAGAAGTTATCAAATTCGTTTCTGGTCAGCTTGGAACTGCTGGAAGTATAGAAGGTGGTAATGCCATCTTCAATGGTAAGTTCACAACAGAGAATGTCAAGGATGTTCTTAATCGTTACATCGATTCCTATGTCATCTGTCCGGTCTGCACACGACCTGATACTGAGATCAAAAAAATAGGAAAGGGATATTACATGGTCTGTAGCGCTTGTGGAGCCCAAACAGCCATTAGACCGGTGTAAGTATCCATACCACTTTACTCCTTTTCTGGAGGTAATTTGAAATCACCATCTTGGGCATCTGTTTTTGAGTTACAAATCTCTAAAAGCATCGGCTTCCCTTAGTAGAGTGGGAGTATAGGAAGATGTCACCAGGACGGTCCCGTGCCGAAATTGGCACGTGGGTAGTGATAGTAGCAATCAATTTGCAAGCTATTGCTGGGGTGATGATTCTCGGCTGGACCACCACGTATCCTCATATGCAGGATGATGTCTTGTTCACGTCAACCTCGTGGATTCTGCTTGCCACCGGTTCATTTCTGCTAGTCGTTGGAGTGTTTCTAGGGGGTCTAGGTTCAAAAAGCGTTAGTAAGGAATATACCGTCATAGAGATTGCCGCTATGAGGAAGAAGGTCACCATTACAGAACTGCAGAGAGAAACAAATCTACCTAGAGAAACAATTGAGCGAATTCTGAGAGCTGCCCTCATGAACCAGAAACTGACTGGATATCTGGAGAATGACAAGTTCGTGCGTGACACGTCGGTCAGTCCATGGCGGCCTGACTTGGCTTGGGTCAACGATGATGATTAGAGTTGAGATTGCATGACCGCGCGTTTAGTTTTATAGAGAAGTTCATATAGACTGGGAATGAACTTACATAATAGATGCTTCACAAACATCAGACCCGTCTAAACTTGGAGCGATTTACAATGCCTAAAATGTACATGCGTGTAAGTGAAACCCGTGATCATTACGTTGTGGCAATCTGTGATAAACCACTATTAGGAAAAACACTGAAAGAGGGTCAGATAAATTTCAAGGTGAGCGAAGAATTTTACGGCGGTAATCTTGTTGATTCAAAGACCTGCGTTAATCATCTTGAAAAAGCAACAATTGCCAACATGGTTGGAAAGAAAGCTGTACAGACTGCAATAAATGCTGGATTTGTGCATGAACAGGCCATTCTCTATATAGATGGACATCCCCATGCACAATGGGTCAAGCTTTAGGATTCTAATTATAAACAACCTAGTGGCTGCGTGGGCCACCGCCACATAAACCATCTCGTTCCATTACCTCATGAGTTCCTTCTATGTAGCTACGAATTGCCTCTCCAACAGTACCTTCACTACCTTTGACTACAGAAAGTCCAACCTGCTGGGCATGCATGTAGGGTCGCATTCCCATACCCAGTGTAATTAGAACATTCACACCTAAACTGGTAAGCTTGTCTACTGGTTCTGCACAAGTAGAATGAGATCCATTAAGTACACTCTCAACTTCAATTATTTCTCCATCTTTGATTGTAGATACAATGAATGCTTTACAGCGTCCAAAATGCCCACTCACTGTACTATCAAGTCCGTTATCATTTTCTGCAGTTACTGCAATTCGTTCGACGCTCATTTATTTTTCACCTGGTCTTCTACCTTTTTCCCACCGTAGCCAACGTAGCCTTGTAGATCCACATTTTTGGCAGGTACTCTTGTTTTCAGAGGACATATCCACAGATGCCCCACAATCAAGACATTCCAAGATACCTGTTCCATCGGATAGCCGGTATTCTCCTCCTTCTATTCGAAGAACGAAACCTTGTACTAATCCACTAGCTACCTTGTGACGTGCTGATGAAAGCACTCTGTTGAATGTTGGCTGGCTTATCTCCATCGCAGTACTTGCATCTCTCTGACTCAGTCCTTCGAAGTCTGCCAGTCTTAATGCCTCGAATTCACCAATTGTGATTAGAATCTCTTCTAGTTCTCTAGTCGGAATGCCAGCTGGCTTGTAAACTGAAACATGTGGTTCTTTTGTTACAAGTCTGTGCCGCTTTCTTCGAGGCATATATTTTCACAAGAATAGACTAACAAAAGACTTGTGATATAATCAAATTACGATATAGTAGTTGTATAGACCACATTTTAAACGAACATACACCGTAAACTGACGTTGATTTAATTGGCAGCACCTTGTTATCTGTGTGGAGACGAAGCAGTCGTAGATGGTCTCTGCAATAATTGCTACGATGAACAGCATCCTCTAATGGAGGTTTCTACACCAATCCCTTTACTTGCATGCAAGAAATGTGGATCTGTCAAAATCCCCGGCGGATGGCAAAAGATAATCATTGGAAAAATGAATCAGGAAGAATTAGCAGGAAAACAGATTGAGATTATTTTAGAACCCGAGATTAAGCTATTTGCCAAGGGAATTACCCTCTCTCTTGAAGAAGAAAAGAAACTAGACAGGGTTACTCACCTTGTAGTGCACGCTTCTGGAAAATCTCATGAAAGTATTCCACCTCATGAAGAACAACATAAAGTTGAGATTAGATTCAGATACGGTACCTGTGATACGTGTGGAATGATGAGTGGAGGCTATTATGAAGCAATCATTCAGATGCGTGCTGATGGTCGTGAAATCTCTGATGAGGAAAAAAAAGAGATGACGAAGACAGTTACCGATATGACCGTAGCGAGGTACAAGTCTGATGATAAGGCATTCATCACAATGATAAACGATGACAAGTATGGAATTGATTACTATGTTGGATCTGAATATCTAGCAAGGGATATAGCTGACAAATTTGAGAGTCGATATATTGCAGAACGGAAAGAGAACTACAAGTTAATCGGTGAAGACAAAACTGGAAAGAAAAAGTATAGAACTACTATACTCCTCAGACTCCCGAGATTTTCAGTTAGCGATTTCATTTTGATCAACGAACAACCATGTCAAGTACTTACTATGGCTCGCAATACTTTAACCTGCTACAACCTTGTCAGACGAGAACGATTCTCAATTAATCCGAAAAATGCAAGATGGAGAACTATATCATACCTGGCACCACTTACAGATCGTCGCGAGTTCATGGTTGTTACTCATGTCTATGGTCAACCAGTTCAGATTATGGATTCTAAAAGTTTTGATATTTCTGAAGTAGAAGAGTCTGCTTTTGATTCCGAAATTATTTCTGGGGCAAAAATCTATGGCCTCTTTATTGAGGACCAGCTCTATCTACTTCCAGACCAAACACAATTTGATGTCGCAGAGACCTGATTGTAATCATTGTTAACAAACAATTCAATACGCTTAAATGCTTCACAATGGATTTACGGTTTGTCGCTTGAGGATTCAGGTCCAGCGGCATATTGGAGGAATATTTTGTCCTATAAGAAGCGTAAACGACGTGGAGGCCCACCTCCTGGTAGTACTGAACCAATGAGAGTTAGGACTCCCAGAGAAAGAGATGGTGAGATGTTCGGAATCATCATCCAGATGTTAGGTTTTGATCGAGTAAGAGTAAGGTGTGAGGATGGCAATATCCGAATCGGAAGAATTCCTGGTCGAATGAAGAAGAGGGTCTGGATGAGAGTTGGTGATACAGTCCTATTAGTTCCTTGGGATTTCCAGACTGATGAGAAGTGCGATATAGCTTATCGATATCGAGGGAACGAACTAGATTGGTTGGAGAAAAGAGGCTTACTCAAAGTATTTTGAAAAGGCCAAATCTTTTCTAAGCTCACTCCCTTTACATTAGATGCAAATACCCTGAATTAGTGGAAGGTATTCATAGTTGAAACGAGCAGAAAATAAACACGAACAATATCAAAAAGAACTAGACCGGCGTAAGATGAAACGTCGGAAAGATGTAGATGAATTCAAGGTAGTAGAAGGTGTAATTGATCCTCCTACAATGAAGATACTCTACAAGCTACTAAATCGTGGAACTCTCTCTGCATTACATGGTGCAATAAGCACAGGTAAAGAAGCTAATGTATACAAAGGAATTGATGCTGATGGAATTCCAGTTGCTGTGAAGATATACAGAGTCAGCACTGCTGAAACCGATTTCATGTTGGAGTATATCGTTGGAGACCCTCGTTTTAAACGAGTTAAACGTCGAAGCCGTTCACTGATTCCACAATGGGCTTCAAAGGAGTTCAAGAACCTCAAGCGATATCAAGCAGCAGGAATTCGTGTTCCAAACCCTATTGATATAGAACGTAATGTCATGATAATGGAATTCATAGGCGATAGTGAAAATTCACTTGCCGCTCCATTGTTAAAGAATGTAGAAATCCCCGATCCTGTGAAGACATTTAATGAAATTATCAGAATGATTCTGAAAGGATATACAAAAGCTGGTCTTGTACATGCTGACCTGAGCGAATACAATATTCTCTGGTCTGACGGTCCTGTATTCATTGATGTTTCTCAATCAGTTCTGCTTGCTCATGACAACGCGAAAAAGTATCTGTTCCGTGACATTCAAAACATAGTCCGTTTCTTCAAGAAACTCGGTGTAGAAACCGATAAACCTGAAGTGATTGCTCGATACATTGTTGCAGCTGGTGAGAAATAGAATGGCATTTCAAGAAACAATCAGGGTACCTGCTGATAGAGTTGGTGTCATCGTTGGACGTAATGGAAGGGTTCGAAGACGAATAGAACAACTAACTAACGTCAAGCTTAACATTGACTCTGAGGGCGCTGTAACTATTAGAAGTCCTACTCAGTCTGAAAATCCTGTGCTTGCTTGGAAAGCTCGTGATATTGTTCGTGCGATAGCACGAGGCTTCAGTCCTAAGAATGCTTTGAGCCTTGTCGATGAAGACATGATGCTCATAATAATATCACTTCGAGACGCAGTAGGAACTTCTGCGAATCAATTGAAGCGTGTAGCTGGAAGGATAATCGGTGAAAATGGTCGTACAAGAAGGGTCATAGAAGAAGTCACGGAAACAAAAATCACAATTTATGGTCGAACAGTTTCTATTATTGGTATGAATCCTGGATTAGATTATGCACGAAGAGCTGTTGAGATGCTCATCACTGGAGCCCCACACAGTGCAGTCTATACCCGGTTAGAACGTATGCGTCGCGACATGAATCGTCAGAGTGCAGAGCTGTGGGAAGATACCGATTTGTAAATCATTGGTTTATTGAACTAGATAAGACCGAGACCAATGGGAATTCCAAGAATATACAAGATTAACGCACCATAGACTAGTATTGCTTGGAAAAGCAATAAGAGGTTTACATTTCGCTTCTCAGTCATATTGTTGAAGAAGTGAGGAAGTATCCAGTAGACTGTGAATGGTCCAACAACTTCTAGGGACCCATCATCTCTTGGTTTTGCGAATTTTACCCATTCAATTTTATTCCGTTTAACATAGATTCGGTAGATAAGATAGAGAAGGAAGTTGATTGCAAATGGTGCATACATCAAAATTGCAAGTCTGTCCATGTTTCCTATGATCAATGCAGCTGCTATTGCAGCACCTATTGGTAGTCTGCCAACATCGCCTGGGAGTACCTTTGCTGGATACCTATTGAATATCAAGAATCCAAAAGATGCTCCGAGAAGTGTGGCTGCCACAATACCTGCTTGCAATTGTTGTGGTGACATCGAGGACCCTTGAATGAAAGGTATTAGAAGAACGTATAGAACAAGACCCGAAGCATTGATAGTGCTAAGGCCCACCTCAAGGCCATTCATTCCACCATACATGTTTGTCGAGTCTATAATGAATGTCATCATAAGCGGTACAATGATGAGTGCGTAGGCAACACCAAAATTTACTGTACCTATGAACGGAATATTCATGGTAGGTGTTCCAACACTTACCGCAATCATTGGAATGGTTGCAACCATTGGAAGGATGATTTTTGTTTTATTACTGAAATCTAGGTGGTCATCCAATAGACCAATCATACTTGCTAATAATATGGACACAAGTGCTGCGAATATTCCAACCATCTCTACGGTGAAGGTTTGAAAGGTAGTCAATCCGACTACTGCTAGAAGTGCAAAAACGATTCCGAAAAGTAGTACAAAGCCACCGCCCTTCGGAATTTCTGGTCTGTCCATTTTGTGAACATCTATGCCTGTGATCTTTTTTTCCTTGAGAATCTTAATTGCCTTAGGCAAGAATATTACAACTGTAAAAAATGAAATAAGGACTGCAATTAGAATCTCAAGCATATTAGTACACCTTTCTAACACTACTCATTGTGTTTCAGTTTTGACCTTTTCGGACCACCTGCTTCTTTTGTACGTGCTTTCAACAACCATAAGCTATAATAAGAAACCAAAGCTCGACCGCATCATTCATGGGTCAGTGGACCCTACAAAAAACCCCTAAAAATTAACGGTGATTCGTATTGAGCCTGTTTAACAAAAAGATAGGGACCTTCATGTTACTTGCGCTATTCCTGTCAAGTAGCTTGGTGGCTCTCAACCCCATCTCAGATACAATGGAATCGGAGTACTTGGCTCACAATATAGAAGATAGATCTTTTCTAGCCGAGACCATGACGAATGTTTCTATACCTTATGTCGATAACCATTATGGTTCATCAGACGGTATTATAGACCCATTAGAGTACGCCTATCAATATACGGATCCTGTAACTGGGATTAATACTTACTTTGAGCATAATGGCACAATACTCTATGTTGGTCTAGAAGCTAGAACATCTGGTTGGATTGGTTTTGCTTGGCAGAACTACAGCTCAGATTTCACCACTGCTGGTTTGAACAACAGTGATGTAATTGTTGGATATGTACCAGGTGAAACTCTCACTGATATGTGGAGAGTAATTGGTACTGATGGTGTAACTGTTCACTACAAGTTATTCCTGCGAAATGGTTCAATGATTCAAGAGAGCGATTATCCCGACATCACCTCTACAGATCCAGTTCAAGATCTTTCTGCTCTAACTATGTACAAGGAAATGATTATCGGCATGCGGATTGGCGAGATTCGCTACTTTGTCATTCCTGCAGAAGAAGCATACAATCAGAAAGGTCACGAACTCTATGGGCAGGACCTTATATACGAGATTGAACTGACTCGCATATTCAGAGCAAGTACTGAGCGAGTTGTAAATCCAGCTGAAAGTAGTGCTATCGTATACAGTGACGAGTATGGGACAAACACATTCCAGCACTTACCTGACCTAAATCAATCACGAATTCTAGCAGCTAGTGGATCAGATAATGGTACTGTTACCCAGATTGAGTATACAATATTATTGAACAGTACAGATACTCAGGATATTACATTCATTGAGAATCTTGATGAAAAGTATCCGTTTATCTTCATGTTTGGAAACACTGAGGAACTTAATGGGCTTCCAGTTCAACATACTTACTGGACCGAACCTGCTATGATTGAGTTCGTTCCAAACTCCCCTCCAACTCTTATTGTTGTTAGTCCAGAAGCTGACTCAACTCTTGAATGGGTCACAGATCTGATTCTAAATGCAACAGATGACTTCGTTCAACTGGCATCTTATCGAATTGACGATGAGCCGTGGGTTGCATTAGAATATAATTTCCTCACTAGTTTCTGGGAAGCAACTCTTGATTTGTCATCCTATGAAGAAGGATCTCATGTATTTACTTTCAATGCCACAGATCCATCAAATTTCACAGGAGTTACAACTGTCAATTTTGAAATTGATCGTCCGTTTCTTGCTGTACTTGGTATACGGATTGACGTGGTTCGTAACTTCATACTCACAGCAAGCTTTGGGTCTAGAGTTGAAGACAATTACATTATTACCAATAACGGGTCCGCTCCAATTAATGCAATTGATTTATACTTGCCAGAGAGATTTGAAATCCATTTCTTGTCTATGAAAGCAGTTGATAACTCGCAAAATACTATCCGTATTGTACGTCATGAAAACGTAGATGAAATGATGCACTGGAAACTTCACTTTCCAGTAGCAATTGGATTCCAAGAATCATACAGCTTTAGAGCAACTATGTACATGCATACACTATTCTGGCTCTCCAACCCAGCCGAGTTCGAATACCAACTCAGATTCCTTAAGTATCCGGTCTTACCTTATGTATTAGGGAGCGCAGAATTCATTTTGGCCTTTGAAGGTGGAGGTCAGCTAATACCAAATGAAGAACCTCCTGATTCAGTGGTTTCTAATCTTGTACCATTTGATGAAACAGTATTTCAAAGCGGTCTTAGGTTGTTTACTGAGAATATTCTTGTTGAACGATCAACTATTGCTGTGGTAGATGCTTGGGGATGGATAAGCTACGATGAAACAATCACCTTAGAAAATACTGGTGGAAGTGCGGTAAGTTCCTTAATATTCCAAATTCCTGCCTATGCAAAGAACATCCAAATCTCTGATGAAGTTGGAATACTTGCTCTATCACAAAGAACAACTGAGGGAAGCTATAACGAAACTAATGATATAACAATCCATCTTGCAAGTGATAGATTTGGTGTCATTGGCTTTGCTCCAACATATAAATACACATTCAAAATAACATTTGTAGTTCAGGCGAGTGCTTACCAAACTGGAGTTGCGGGTGGTAATCAGCTAGACCTTCCTCTAGGTCTCTTAGGCGATAATTTGATACTGTCCCATTCAATCAAAGTTGTATTTCCTGTGTCAGTATCTGTTAGTAGTATCACTGGGGACAATAGAATCCTCTATGGTATTTTTGACACAACGTACCACTATGTCCTCTACAATCAGACACAACGGAACCCTGCTTCAATCACAGTAGTCTATCAAGCTACAATTGGAGCAGCTGCGAGACCAATGATCTTTGCATTGATAGTGGGTCTAATCGCTGCTTTCTATGTTTCATACAGAAAGGTAGAGTTGCCAGAAGAAATACTTGGACCACGTGTAGATGACTATGAAGACACATCACAGACAAGAAAAATGGGTGCACCTCCAGAACTCCTCCGTGACTTTGCAAATCTTTACTCTCGAAAAACTGCCCTTAATATGGATCTTGAGAAACTAGAAGCCTCAAGAAGAAGGGGAAAGGTCAAGAAACGAGAGTACATGATTCGTGAGGCTGATCTGAAGAAACAGATTGAAGAGATAGATTCCAAACTACCTACGGTCAAGGATGACATGACACGTTATGGACCACGATATCGCGATATAGTTTCTCAGCTGGAGCTTCAGAATGAGAAAATTGAGGGTGCTAAAGCTGGTCTGCGTCAATTACTCCTAAGAAAGAAGAAGCAGAGGATTAGCCGTGTGGCCTTTGAGAAGTCTAGACAGGATTATCTCAAGACAATTCAGAAGGCAACCAGTGCTATTGATAGAATCCTTCTCTCAATTCAGGAAGATGCTGGAGATTTCTAGATAGATATACAGTCTATCTAGTACCTCTCTTTTTTAACCTGAGAACAATCAAAGAGAGTTTTTTCCGCCTTAGCAAGTCTTATCAAAACAGAAAACTAAATTCTCTGTCCCTAAAGAGTGGTTTCAATGAATAATAACGAAATTATGGACCGTCAAAAAATCCGTGCAAGAGATCTTATTCCAGATAATACTCGTGCTCTCGAAATGTATCAATATTTGACAGGTTCTCCCAAAGTTCAGTCATATCTCCGGTCAGCAAATAGAATGGCTGTTTCAAGATTGGGATATACAGACCATGGTCCCGTTCATGCAGAGGTTGCTACATGGAATGCCCTCAAGACCTTTGATATTCTTGATGAAACCTTCCAACCTAATGTTGTTGCAGAAGGAATAGGTGATATTGATGATGCAAGACTGGTCGTTCTTGCTTCAACATATCTCCACGATATTGGAATGGTGGTTCATCGGAATGAACACAATCAAGCGTCAGTACAACTTGCTGGTCCGATTCTCGAAGACAAATTGATGGATATTTACAATGATTCAGCAAAAGCCACTGATATTCTATCGTTCATTTACCATGGTATCTATGCTCATGATGATGATACCCAGTGCCTTACGCTTGAAGCAGGCATCACGAAAATCGGCGATGGCGCAGACATGACTAAGGGTCGAACAATAGTACCATTCCAGAAAGGTAAGGTAGACATCCACTCGGTCAGCGCTATGGCAATCAATAATGTTATTCTAGAAAAGGGCGAAGATAGACCCCTGAGAATCACAGTATCGATGGATAATCCTGCGGGAGTATTTCAAGTACAGGCTGTTCTTGAAAAGAAATTATCTACCTCAAGTTTGGAAGACCATGTTGATATTGAGGTCCTCGTTAATGGTGAGCGTTTAGTGCTATCACATGTCAAGAGACTATTCAGAGTTCAAATGGCCAACTCAGCTGATATCCCTTCAGTTAAAGAAAAGTAGAAGTGGTAGCTCCGGGAGGATTTGAACCTCCGTCAGCGAGACCAAAACCCGCAATGCTGGGCCACTACACCACGGAGCTATTATTATGAAAGTCCGAAAGGTAAACCATTCTTCAAGATGTCGGTAGGTACTTTCTCCTTCCATCTCTCAAGAAAGGCAGTTTCTTCGATATGTTGTTTGCCATCCATACGCAAGTTGTCAGGAAGCATACATGCAATCCCGTCTATTACTGGATACCATCTACCACATTTGGGACAGCTGATTAGTGCTTCATCAATCTCATCAACTTCCTCTCCTTCTACTTCCTGTATATGTGACTTGTAGACTTCAAGGTCGAGCTTACTTCTACAGTCACTCGCAGAACAAGCGAGGATATCCATGAGCCAGCGTTTCATATTGATGTCACTCCTGTGGTTAGCAGTCGATTCATCAATTGTGGTTAAAAATCATTCTGGCCCTTAAAGAAAAACTTCGTTCTATCCAAAAGGTATTTTGGCGAGAAGGCTTGCCCTCAAAGTAAGTATACGATTGGAGAAGAGTACTATGGAGTACAAACATCCTTGGATTCCAATAACGAAGGATACAGAGAAAGAGATGCTTGCATCTATTGGAAAGAAGAGTCTTGAAGATCTCTTCAGTAATATTCCTGAAAAATTCATGGTCAAACGCGATCTCAATCTCCCTGATTCTCACTCTGAATTCGAAGTTTCCGAGAGAATACAAGAGCTTGCTGGGAAGAATAAGCCTGCTTTTGATGGAAGTGTCTTTCTTGGAGCAGGGGCTGGTCTTCACTATATTCCTGCAATTGTACCCGCCTTAGCTGGAAGATCTGAATTCCTCACATCCTATACCAGTTATCAGGCAGAAATTAGTCAGGGGATGCTGCAGACCCTATTTGAGTATCAGAGCTTGTTAGCTGAGATACTCCAAATTGATGTAGTAAACTCATCAATGTATGACATGTCCACAGGAGTTGCAGAAGCTGCCAGAATGACTGTTCGGGTGAAAAAGAAACGTTCTAAATTCCTCGTTCCAGGTACAATTAATCCTGAGCATTATGAAGTCATCCAGACTTATACAGAACCTGCAAATATTGAAGTTGTTGAGATTGATTATGATGAAAATACAGGATTGATGTCACTCTCAGACCTTGAGTCAAAGATTGATGATAAGGTCGCTGGAGTCTATGTTGAGAATCCCAGTCACCTTGGATTCATTGAAACTCAGGTAGATGACATCGCTAGAATTGTGCATGAAAATGGTGCCTTACTGGTAGCAGGGGTTGATATTCTCTCTCTTGGAATCCTCAAACCGCCTGGTGACTATAATGCAGACATTATTGTGGCTGAGGGACAGCACCTTGGTTCTCCAGTGAGTTATGGAGGTCCGCTTCTTGGAATTTTTGGCTGTATTAATAATCGGAAGCTAATCTATCAGTTGCCTGGCCGTCTTGTTGGTCTAACTCGAACTGAAGAAGAACCCTATGAAGATGGATATATTCTCACACTAAGTCCAAGAGAACAGCACATTCGAAGAGAAAAAGCTACAAGCAATATTTGTTCCAATCAGGCTCTTGCAGCTGTAACTGCGGCAATCTATATGTCAGTACTTGGGCCGTCGGGAATAGAACAAATTGGCGAAACTATCGCAATGAAAGCTAATTACGCTGCTAAAAATCTCGATACCATAGATGGTGTCAAGGCCCCAGCTATTGGACAATTCATTTGGAAAGAATTTGTCGTTCAATTTGAAAAAGGGATTACTGCAAAACATATCCATGAAGGACTATTACAACATGGAATTCAAGGTGGCAAAATACTGACTGATGAATTTCCAGACCTTGGAGAATCAATGTTATTCTGCGTCACAGAGATACATACTCAACAAGATATCGATAAGCTTGTGCAAACGGTTAGTGATATTGTGTCAAAGAGAGGTGCTACTAAGTGACCAATCATTCTAACAAATCTAAGAATCGACAGGCTAGATGGGATGAACCGCTTCTCTTTGAACGTACAAATCCTGGAGTCATTGCACATCAATTTCCACCTCCTGAAGAGGGTGTACGAAAATATGTCGGAAAACTTACCGATGTTATTCCAAAATCAATGCGGCGTAAAAGTCCACCTAAGATTCCTGAGGTTTCTGAACCTGCAATTGTTCGTCATTTTACAAGACTCTCACAGATGAACTACTCTGTTAGCCTTGGTACCTATCCCCTTGGTAGTTGTACAATGAAATACAACCCCGAGCAGAATAATCTAGCTGCAGCTCATCCAGGATTTTCATGGCTTCACCCCCTACAAGATGTTTCCACAACACAAGGGGCTCTAGAAATGATGTGGGAACTTGAGCAATGGCTAGGTGAGATTACTGGAATGGATGCAGTCACACTACAACCCGCGGCAGGAGCTCAAGGCGAGTGGACTGGTGTGATGATGATGCGGGAGTATCACCGCTGCGTCAGTGAACAATGTGACCAGAGGAATGAGATGCTCATCCCAGATGCAGCTCATGGAACGAATCCTGCATCTGCTGCAATGGCTGGTTACAATGTTGTTGTGATTCCTTCCAGCAAGGATGGACTAGTTGATCTAGATGCTTTGAAGGCGATTGCTGGGCCAAATACAGCAGGGTTGATGCTTACCAATCCTAATACAATTGGAGTTTTTGAGAAGGATATTGAAGAAATATCAGGAATAGTCCATGATGCAGGTGGTCTTGTCTATTACGATGGAGCGAATTTTAATGCAATAATGCACAAGGTCCGGCCTGGTGATATGGGATTCGATGTTGTCCACCTAAATCTGCACAAGACCTTTTCCACTCCTCATGGTGGTGGTGGTCCTGGGGCAGGACCAGTGGGTGTAAAGAAATCGCTTGCAGAGTTCTTACCAGTTCCACGAATAGTAAAGGATGAGAACGGTCTTTTTGATCTTGACTATAATCTTCCCAAATCTATTGGCAAGGTGAAATCCTTCTATGGAAACTTTGGTGTCCTTGTAAAAGCATACGCTTACTCATACTCCCTCGGAAGAGAAGGCCTCAAGCGAGCCTCCGAGGTAGCAGTATTGAATGCGAATTACGTCGCTCATCATGTCAGCAAGATACCCGGATTTACACTTCCATTCTCTCAAGATGCTCCAAGAATGCATGAGTGTGTTATTTCCGCAGAAGAGCTGAAGGAAACAACAGGCGTTACTGCTATGCATGTTGCAAAGCGACTCCTTGATTTTGGTGTACATGCTCCCACAGTGTATTTCCCGTTGATAGTACCTGAAGCTCTAATGATTGAACCAACAGAAACAGAGTCCAAACAGGAGTTGGATTATCTCATTAATGCTCTGCGTCAAATATCAAAAGAGGCACATGAAAATCCAGACTTGGTAAAGAGTGCCCCTCATACTACTGCAGTTCGACTACTTGATGAATATAGAGCAGCACATCCAAAGACTCTTACATTGTCGTACAAGATGTATCAGGAACGTCTTGAGCAAGGAGCAGAAAAGTGATGATTTTAGAGCGAAAGGCTGGCCGTCATATTATCTATCTTGAAGTAAAAGAAATTGGCGAGGACCTTCTTATATCAATACATGGCGGTGATGAACACCATATTGGTGGTGTTGCCATTGCATATGTGACTCCTAGTCATTATAGAGATGCATCGACAGTAAGCTTGAGTTCATTGACATTCCCTGGGCACAAAGACTATGTAGTTGCCAACTCTGCAGCTGAGAAAATCTGCAAGAAACTAGAACGATCAACTGTGGTAACAGTCGGAATACACTATAACAAAGCTACCATGAGTGATATCAATGAGATAATCAAAGCTGTTGATGGACTTGTAGATGAACTTCTTTCGCAGTATGCAAAGGCTGAATAGTACACCCTGAATGAAGACTCTGGGAACAATGTTAGTCAGATTCAAGTCCTTTGGACCAATCCGTAGGCTTCTAGAGCAACAGATGATGGAAGTGGAAGTTCCATCTGGGTCTACTGTGCTCCAAGTTGTTCAGAAAGTTGCAGAAATTGGTGGAGCTAAATTGAAGGATTTGATACTGAAAAATGGGGGCATCGATGGAAATCTAATAGTGATGCTCAACAAGAAGGATGTATCGACTCTTGGAGGAATAGAAATCTCCGTATCTGAAGGTGACGAGATTGCTTTGCTTCCCCATGTTCAGGGAGGCTAGGTAAATGGTAATCAAGTACTATTTGGAGACCTATGGATGTTCTCTAAACTCAGCTGATTCGGATATTATTGTAGGCAATCTAACTGAGATAGATGGCAATCGTGTTGAAGACATTGACACTGCAGATTTGATTATACTGAACACTTGTGGTGTGAAAGAACCAACGGAGGACCGTATAATTAGTAGACTTGAGAAACTATCAACTGGGCAAACTCCTATGATAATTGCTGGTTGTCTTCCCAAGATTTCACTTGCAAGAGTGAAAAAAGCATTCCCAGAATACGCAGCAATAATTGGACCACAATCAATCGAGTCATTGAGTGATATAATCCCTAGAATTCTCAATGGTGAAAGAGGCATTGTCCATCTTGAATCAGATGACGCTTCAAAGTTGAAATGGTTAGAAGGGCCGCCAAATAGCGTAATCTGCACAATTCCAATCTGTGAAGGCTGTCTTGGTAGTTGTGCTTATTGTGCTGTAAAATTTGCTAGAGGTGGCGTCAAGAGCCATTCTAAACGAGAAGTATTCAGCACAATTGAAAGATGTGTTGAAACAGGGTATCGAGAGATTCGCATTACTTCACAAGATCTTGGAACATATGGTGTTGATATCGACAGTAATCTTATCGAATTGATTACCATGATTGACAAAATTCAGGGCAAGCATAAGTTTCGTTTAGGAATGTTCAATCCGAACCTAGTCCTAGAATCAATCGATGAATTAGTGCAAGTAATGAAATCAGATCACTTCTTCAAATTCTTTCATATTCCACTACAATCTGGAAGTAATACTATACTGGAAGCAATGGGTCGTCGATACACCACTGAAGAATGGGAACGAATTGTTGATGTTATTAGGCAGACTTTCAGTAACCCAACAATTGCCACAGATATTATTGTAGGATTTCCAGGTGAAACCAAGCAGGACTTTGAATTAACTATGGATTTGATTTCGAAGGTTAGACCCGCAGTTGTTAACATCTCAAAATATGGCGATAGACCAGGTACTTTGGCTTCAAAGGCCCAGAATAAAGTTGACACATCAGTCAAGAAAGAATACAGTCGCCGACTAACAAAGCTTGTCAACGAAGTACTTGAAGAGAACAATAAGTCTTGGTTAGGCTGGAGCGGCCCTGTCATTGTAACTGGGAAAGGTTCTCGTGGGGGTCTAATGTGCCGTAACTCATCATACAAACCTATCATAATTAATGATGACATTAAGTTTGGTGAAATTGTGACTATTCACATAATTGATGCTGAACGAAGCTATTTGCTTGGTGAAATCATTTCTTAGGTTTAATCTCGATATCAACAACTTTTCCTGTACTAGCGCTCTCTCTACAGGCTTCGACAATCTCAAGAGCACCGAGAGCATCATCTACACTCACTCTTGGAGTTTTTTCAGATTTGATACAAGATATGAAGTCATTGAGAACTTCTCTCACTGGTTCACCATATACTTTGATAGTAGCACCTCGTTCTGGGAGCTTTATTGAATCAGTTGCAGCCTTGTGTTCTTGATCTAGATGTTGTACCTTGATAATTTGTCCAAATAGATCCAGCATCAAAGAACCCTTGCTTCCTGAAACGTCCATGTATCTTCGTCTTCCTGCATATTGACGTGAGAGATGGAAGAAGTGTTCTGAACCTGACTCGAAATTTACCATGACTGTACCACTATTGAAAATTCCTCTCTCTTTACTACTCTGAGCATAGAGCTTTGCCTTTCCTTGACTGATTCTAGCCATGATATCAAAGTCGTGTACTCCAATATCTTCGAAGACATCTCCTAATGAAGGAATCCTTGAAGATTGTACAAAACCTCGTCTATCATGAATAATTACACGAGGTACACCAATAGCATCAGTTTCAATGAGTGAGAGTGCTTTTCCTACAATTGGATTGTATATCTCAGAATGAGAAACTAGAGTTACAATGTTCTTCTTCTTGACAATATCTGCAACCTTCTTACCATCCTCTAATGTACTTGCCAAGGGTTTTTCGATGAGTAATCCTCGAATACAATCATACTTTGATGCAACCTCTTCTGCAATTGAAGCATGAGTAAACGTAGGAGTGGAAATTACCAATGCATCTGGACTTGTTTTCTCAACTAACGTGTGAAAGTCATCAAAAGCTGGGACTTTGTATATATCTGCTGTTTTCTTGGCGATATCAATAGCCGAATCAGCAACACCAACTAAAACTCCCATATCATTCAAAATTCGAGCATGGATACGACCCATGTTACCAGTGCCAACAATTCCAATTTTCAAAGATGCACTCATAAACTACACCTGACCAATGCTAACTGTGCGCATTAGTTTCCTCCTTTATACATTGCCATGAGTAATAACTTGTTTATGACATGCCATAGATATTCTATTATTATTCTGAAAAATGCCGCTTACTCTCATGAGGACCTTATATTCCCTATGACATATTGAGTATTAGAACCAAAGTATCACTCCTTGAGTGTTTCCCACTAATTTGGAATCACTCCTGCTACAGACACACTGTAGCATTCACAGACAAACTTCCTCCCCCGGACCCACCCGTGGACCAGCATGCTCCCGCCTCTACCGTGCTGTGGGTGGGTCCATTTAATCGTTTTTTCTTTTGAAATTAAATTTGGAACCTCTATCACAATGTCAAAATCTAGAGTATCTGAATATTTCTCACAATCCTATCAGTTCGATTGACTTGAGTCCAATTAAGAGTCTAAAGTTTCTAACACAAATCTCTCTTCCTGATAATTAGGTGATTGTAGCGCAAAATCTAGCAAAATTGGTCGTCTTGGCAAAATAGGCCCCTGTGCACAAGTTCATAAGCAGTCATTTTGAGAAGCTATTTGCAGGTACACAAGAAGCGGAGACGCGCTTCCTATCATCGGAATTGTCGAAGGTGTTTTTTAAGGCATCACAAATTTCACAGAAGGACACGCTAGTTTTGAAGACTTGCATAATCGCAATAAGCGAGTGAATAACAATGGGTTATGAAGAACGTGAGCCAATTGAGGCTACTGTGGCTGAACTAAAGCCACGAATGAAGAATGTCACCATTTCTTTCAAGGTGATTAGTATAGGTGAACAGCGTGAGATTGAATCCCGAAGGGATGGATCCTCACACCGTGTTTGTGATATCACTGTTGGTGATGCTAGCGGAATAGTTCAAGTCCCCCTCTGGGATGACAC
>JABCSP010000444.1 GCA_018238825.1 Candidatus Thorarchaeota archaeon
AGATGGCACAACACCCGTTCTTAGATTGCTCATAGGGCACATCTCAATTGCAATTTGTTCACGTTTCAAATACTCAACTAACTCTGGGTCCTGACGTGCAGTGACTCCATGACCAATCCTCTCTACATCAAGCAGCTGTATTGCTTCCCATATAGAATCAGGTCCAGCTGCTTCACCTGCATGCGCTACACGATGAAGCCCCATAGATCTAGCTCGTTTGTAAGGTTCTGCAAAGGGTCCTGGAGGATCTTGCGCTTCATTTCCTCCTAGGTCTATTGAAATGATATTATCGGGTTTGTTCTCAATCCGATCAAGAATCTCCATTGCTTGTTCAATACTAGAGCTACGAACGAGATCAACCCTGATGTTTGTTTCAACTCCAAAATCTTGCTCTGCTCTTTGAATTCCTCTATTGATTGAATCAGCCATCTTATCAAACTCAAGCCCTTTTGGAATGTGGTCTCTAGGGGAAAAGCTTGCTTCAACATAGCGAACGTTGCTCTTAGCACAGTTTTCTAACATCTCGTATGTGATGCGCTCGAAATGGTCTTCATTCGTGATGTATTCTACAATCTCCATATATGATTGGATGAAGTTGGCAAAATCTGTGTATTCGAAGCGTTTGACGATTTCCTCCACACTTGTATACGGAGCTTTGACTCCATCCGTGTCAATAATAGAAAGTAATGTTTCCGGTCTTATCGAACCAAGGATGTGGATATGCAGCTCAATTTTGGGTAATGCTCGGATTGCATCGAAGGTGTCCATTTGCAAAGAATGCCCCGCTTGCATGTTAAATCTTTACACACAGTGTATGAAGTGAAATTTTCTTTCACATTCTTTTTGATTATTTAATCAGTAATTTCAAGATGTAATATCTAGATGTATATGGCCATTTGTTAAGTAGGCTTTTGGAGTGGTAGTGGACTCTTCTAGGAACGTCAAGATGGAATTCAATAATTCGGATATTCAGTTTCATACTACATCTAGAATCCTTCTAGATGCCCAGTTACTGCATTTTATTGGAGGAGTACATATCGATACTGGTTATATTCAGATTTTCTTATCTTTATACTGATTAGAGATGACGGTAAGAACAGAATCAGCCCTTCTTCCCATTGAAACACAGAAGACCGAGTGCGGAAGGTGTAGCTGTATTATCCTGTATAGCAGTGAAAAATGTGTTCTCTGTGACGCCGCAATGGAGATTATGCAAACTGTTGTTTCTGATTTTGGACTTCCTACTAGTGTCATCAAAAAAATCGATGTTTTAAATGAAGATGACGGATGTGATCTTCCTGCACCTGTCGGACTCCCTGCAATAAGAATTTGTCAAGAACTTCTAACTGGTCTGCCTGATATTGATATTGCTCGTGGTGCGGTAATGCATGCAATCTTGAATGGATGCTTTTCAGAATGCCAATAATTCAATATTACTTCTTAACGAAATAATTTCTCTAAACTGACCAATAAGGTATGAATTTATCTTAGTAGATGAATATTGGCTAGGCTTCGCCAGATCTCCGATTTTCTCTGGAGTTCATTCACCTTCAATTGATTAGCATGATACATGGGTCTACGCATATCAAGTAGATTCGGTACTTTTCTGCAGAAAAAACCAGACTGCAAGGTTTTGAGCGCAAGGGTGACAGTTCTCATAGCGAGTCCGCTCTTCTTTGCAATCTCTGCAGGACACATCGGACCTTCAGTGGTTAATTTGTTTAGCACGATAAGTGTACTTTTTGTGAGATTGATAGGTAGGCTCATCTTGGTCACCCGATAGATCTTCCAAACAGAGCGAAAGAGTCACAATCACCACAAGTCGCTTGAGGAAGAATTATACTATTTTCAACAAATGTTTAATATAAGGATTGTCCACAGCGTAACGAAGATTGCTCCAACGTCAAGCTTAATTGTGCATATATTTCGATTTAACAAGAGAAGGTGATGTTCTGACTCGTAATATTCCACTTGACCAAAAAGACGTGGATATACTCGGTGCTTTGGATGAACTTGGTGACAAGAGTTCCACAGAAGAACTCAGTCTTAAGACTGGAATCCCTGCACGCACAGTCCGGTATCGTCTCAAAAAGATGCGCAATAACAAAGTACTCTACCCTGCAAGAATACGTACTCATGAACGTAAGCTAGGTGTTGGAGAGAATGTTCTGATA
>JABCSP010000445.1 GCA_018238825.1 Candidatus Thorarchaeota archaeon
AATGGAAGTACTGTGTATTTCATCATGAGCATCTTTTTAGATTACAATACATTTGTCATGTCAGTAGATTTTACATCAATACTCAACACTGTAACTTTGACAACAACAGGGATTGAAGCCATTGAAAGTAACACACTACTCAAATTCATAGGAGTGCTAGTCAAGAACTTTCAATATTATTGAGTATACATTCTAACTAGAACAATAGATAGAGACCGAAGACTGGATGTTGAAGTATCATGAATAATCCTAGAATGATTAGGATTACACCAGTCACAATCTCAATTGTTCTTGCACGACTACTGATTGACATTGCTAAACCAGTTCTTGCTTCACCTGCAACAAGTGCTATCGCAAAGTAGGGTATTGCAATAACAACTGCAACAAAGATGAATAACAATAGAAGAACAAATGGATTTGTCTGCAATCCAAAGATACCAACTAATCCTAATATTGCAGGACCAGCGCAAGGAGCTGCTAGCATTGTGTAAGCTAGTCCAGTTGCAAAAACCTGTTTCAGATTCGAGGGTTTACTTGGCTTTCCATGCATACTCAAACGAGAGAGACGAAGAGCATTCCTGAGTCTGTCTGAAAACATTACAAACCCGAATAGGAGAATAAAAGCACCCAGAATTGCTTGAAGGTCTCTAAAACTTGTCAGCAGAAACATACCAATTGAGCTGATGAAGTAGGCGATCAAAGCATAGAATGCTACAGAAACCAGGATTCCAGCAACCAATGCGGACGTTACGATTAGGCTTCTTTTACGGCTATCTGATGCCTGTAGGCTATTCATAAGAAATAGAGGGAGAAGAGGAAACAAGCAAGGAGATATTGCTATGTATAAACCTGAAGTCAGTGCACCAAGCAATGTTATACCTAACTCGATAATTCCTTGCACTAGTTCCACCCTCTACATTATTGATGCAACTTTATCCGTTATGACAACGTCACTCCACAGTCCAATATGCATGTATCTGAAATACCCATCGCCATCTACAAGTATCAATGTCGGAACGTTAGTCACTTGAAAGTAATTTGTAAACGAACCCCCTGTGTCAAGACCGTGGTCCCACGGGAGTCCATTTGTCGACTGATAATCATCCAACATTGTAGCAGTTTCACTATCGTCTACTGATAAAGATAGAATAACTAAAGAACCTGCTAAAGTACTATAGACAGTTTCAAGGTATGCATTTTGAGTAGAGCATGAACTACACCAAGTTGCCATGAGATCGACTAGAATAATCTGTCCACTCAAATCACCAATCGATAGTGTACTTCCATCTGCCATAGCAAATGACCAATCTGTGGGGACTTGAAGACCTAGCTCTAACAAATCTTTATCAGCTACAATCCCGGAGAGAGTTGTTGCATTACCAGACCCTTCAGGAGCTTGGAATGTCAACATTGAAACACCCAATGTAAGACCTAACACTACAACAACAATTATGATGCCTGTGACTGCCATCTTCTCTGGTTCCATACGTACGCCTCAAATCAACTTACAGTAGTTGGAAAGAAATTTGACTTATAAGGCTGTGTAACGATTGTGCACAACCGCCCAAACCGAAGTTCCATTTATGAACGTTCTATTCGGTTTTCGTACTGTAGTGGTGGATGTGAAGTTTCTAACGTGCATTGCATTTCTGGTTCAGGAGAAGACCATGGAGTAGAGAGATAGACGATCTGATGAGGTCTAGCTTTCTTATCGACATGTACGTATCCTCTCGTCATGAGTTCTTTAGCAAGTTTTCTGAGTTTTGCCTTTGAGAAGCCAGTACACTCCATGAGTTCTGCATAAGTAGAACGTCTATTTTTCTGAATTACTTTGAGGAGTCCGAATTCAGGAACTGAATTAATCGCTATACGAAGAGCCTCATTCTCCCTTCTAATTTTGTTACCATCACCAGAAAGTGCGTGAGACAATGATTTACGCAAATCATTAATTTCCTCTTGAAGTGATGCTCTCTCTGCTTCATTTCTTGTTATAATCCCATGATACAAAGCAAAAAATAATACAAAGAGCACAGTAGCAGACAATCCGCTGTCAGCGGTAGCAACGACATTGAACGTAGCAACAGGTGAGGGCAGTGAGTTCCCAGCCGACGCAGATTGCCCATTCATGGCAACAATCTGGAATGCAACAACGTACCCCGATCCGGGCGAT
>JABCSP010000446.1 GCA_018238825.1 Candidatus Thorarchaeota archaeon
AGGGAACCTGACCAGCGCTATCAGTCTGCTGATGAGATGGCCGTTGATCTCGACAAGTGCATTTCCAGTCTTTCCTTTCATCCTTCGGACAGGACTCTTTCCCAATATTTAAAAATGCTTTTTGAAAAGGAAGCGGGCACCGAAGGACATGCCATGCGGGAAGCAGCGGCACTTGAACATACGGAAGTTCCGGATTCTCACGAAGGCTCAACGAAAGCCTATGAAGAAACCATGTTGCTGGATACAAACGATATGTCCGGCAAACCGAAACAACGAACATTTCTGTATTTGGGGCTCGGATTGTTTCTAATTGTTTTGGGAGTGGTTTTTGCCATAATTTTATTTCTTAATTAATTTCTATTGTGGCTAGTTATCATTTATAAGTTTCTGTGCTAAATGTAACTCAACCAGATGGAACCTGTAGTGCATTAGTCCATCCGACATTTGAAGGCTTGATTGTAATTAATGTGACAAAATCCGGATATCTTCATTATTCGACGTCAATAATTGTTTATGACACTCCAATTGTTAAACTTACAGCAAACCCATCATTCTTGGAGCGGTCAATATCCACTCAAGTTACCATTACAGCTACTGATTATTATGAACACTTTCCACTAGAGAACTGTTTCATAAACATAACCGGACTTGGTAACTCTGAAACAGGACTAACAAATTCCAGTGGAATGATTGATTTCATTCTAACACCGGATACTCCGGGCTTCATAATTGCTACTGGAGAGTTAGCTGGATATCTTAGTTCAGAAATTAATATACCTGTAAGACTCAAAATCGTAGTGCTTCCAAGTTTTGGAACTGTGAATTCAGACATGTGCTGTTGGGATGAATTGATGTTACATTGGGATGATTACGGTGATTATCCTCTTGAGATTGATTATACTACTTTCCAAAATGCTTCATTCGGAATAACACTAGAGAATCTTGAGGCAACTGAAGCTCAAATACTATACCTGAGCATGCCCATGGCAGCTCTAACTGCATCCGAGATAGATGCTATCAAACTATATGTCCAAACTGGGAAAGGATTTGTAGCAACAAGCGGCGTAATGATATATAATCCGATTGAGTGGAGTACTTTCTTTGGACTTCAAGTAATCGATGAGATGGCATATGCAATGCCAACGTCTCTTGATCTTGATGTCACCAACACTTCGCATCCATTAGTCCGAAATATTCCTGATCCGTATACACCTGGTTTCCTTTGGAGTGTTTATCCATCCGGTACTGGTTGGAGCTCAGGAATTCTACAAGGTGGAATTTATGCTGCAGTTGAAGGTGCTGCTACTCCTCAGGCCGCAATAACAGCTTATCGTGGAATAGTTCATATCTCAAATGTTCCTGAATATATGAGTAGTCAAGATGATTGTCAACTAATCTATAACGCAATGATATGGTCAAACTATGTTATTCCTGATCATGATTTAGCAGTTACATTAGAAGCTCCAAACAGAATCTCTCCTGGCGATTCTATTACACTGAATGTTACCGCAAGAAATATCGGATTAAATCCTGAAACAAATATTCATGTTCAGCTCTATATCAACAACTCAGAAGTTCAATCAATGACAATACCCACTCTTGATGCTGGTTCTTTTGAATCAATGAGTTACTATTGGACACCTCCCGAGGAAGGCATCTACAATGTTACAGCAAGGGTGACCCCAATCTCAGGAGAGGATACGATTCTGAACAATGTAGCCACCACAATGGTTGCAGTTAAAGAATTGCGCGACTACATAATGATTGAGGATGTCTTTACGTGGTATGATGCAGTAGCCAATGGATACAACTTAGAACTTTCAGGTGATGATACCAGCACTTCCCTAGCATTGCCATTCGACTATCCATTTTATGATGGCATCTTTGACAGTGTGGCTGTGAGTAGCAATGGATGGTTGAGCTTTGGTGTATCTGACCCTCGGGAATATTCATACGTTCCATATCCTTCGTCAAATCCAAGATACGCCTATGCAATTGCTCCTCTGTGGGCTGATTTGATTGCTCAAGGAAATATCTACATCTGGGAAACTGCAGACTGGTTTGTAGTACAGTTTGATAGCTACGAGTATCTTAGTGGATCATCTGCTGGGACATTCCAAGTTGTTTTCTATAGAGATGGTCAGTTATCATTTAATTATCTT
>JABCSP010000447.1 GCA_018238825.1 Candidatus Thorarchaeota archaeon
CACTCCGGATGAGAAAGTTTTGATTTCGGATATTGCAGTCGTCTATGATCTACTTGCATCAGTAATCAAAGATATTCCGAATCTTCAATTGTAGGATTTCCAATATGAGAATGATCCACCTTGCCATTCTGCATGTTTCGTGGGTTCATCCTTCTCCTGTACGGGTGTACATAGTATTTTGTTTATTATGTACGGACGAACATAGTATTTCTGAATTTTTACTGGGGTGGGCCCCATATTTTTGTAGATCAGAAAACACATCATTCCAGGAGTCAGAATTATGGGCTTCTAGTGCGTTTCTGGGCCATCTGGTACGGGTGAGAAAAGACCACATTTCATTCATTTTGGACTCCAAAAAGGTGGTTAGTAGAAGGTATGTTCATTTATAAGAAAATGTAACTTGAATGCATATATTCTATACCTCTAAATCCACTCTATTTTAATTATTATCCAATTATTCTGTTTTTGCTTCATAAGTTTAAATCAGGAAATACTATAGAAAATTGTAGGAGTACATAACCACTCTTGGGAACAAGAAGGGGAGTGAACTCGAAAGAGATAGGTCAGAAGTTTAAATCAGCTCAGGTGAAATAAATGGGTCGCTCCAAGGGTACAATAATCAGCGTGAAGGTCCCGATACGATGGGCTTCAATGACTGGTAGACAGAAGACTCGACTCAACCGGATAACCGGAAGAGATAGTAGAGTCATCAAGGCGTATCTTGGAGTGATTGAACGATATGAAGACAAGTTACTGACAGGCAGTAAAAAGACAAGAATCAATTCCTCAAAATTAGATGAACTAACTCTAACAGCGAATAAAGGTAAAGCAAATAGAAGTCAAGTGCTTCACGACTTCAAGGTTCGATTCCCAAACATTTCCGTGAATGAGTTTCAGGAGTGTCGCGATACAGCTATTGCCATGTGGCAGAGCTATCTTGAGCGGGGTGGGTCAAAGCCTCTTAGAACAAGAGGATATTCAACACGGAAGATCCCACGCTTTGCTTTTACTCAACGCTTCAAACTTGTATATAATCCAGAGTTTGAGATTCGTCACTGGTTGAAGCTTAGAGATTCTTTGGATTCAGTTTCTGAAAAGAGAAAGCACCATGACAAGATCATGATTCCACTTTCCATCTCTTCATATCATCTCAAAAGGATGAAAGAAGGGGAGGTCAAGACGGTTCGTATCTTCAAGGACTCTAAACGAAAGTGGTGGGCAATCTTCACGGTGACTCTTGCTATTGAGAGTATTGATTCTACTGGAAAACCTCCTGCGGTATTATCAATAGACCTTGGGATAAACAAGGCGGCATCCTCAGTTCTTCTCACAATGAAGGGCTACAGGCAGATTCGCTACTGGAAGCAGGAGGACAAGCTCCGGCGTATGAAGGCTCTTGATGAGCGGGTTTCTTCCCTGCAACAAGAGAAGGAACTGCTCATTGCCAAGGGTGAGAATCCTGATAGGGTGACTGCACAGCTCAGGGATCTAAGTGGAAAGCGAGAGCGTGTCAGTAAAGAGTATGACAAGAAGCTGGTCAGAGATATCTCGGACTACATCAAGGAGATGACTGAGAACTATGATATCTACGTGTCAATTGGAAAACTGAAGGGAATCAGAAATGCTGCTCGAAAGGGAAACTACAAGGGTCGGAAGTATAGAGGTATGATTCACCGTTGGGCTTTTGCCAGGGTCCGTGAGATGCTGGAGCACAAGCTTGCTACATTTGGATTTGATACTAAACGGTATCTTGCTGTTCCTGAACAGTGGACCTCTATCATGTGTCACAAGTGCGGACACAAGGGACAACGACCCCGACAGAACCTCTTCATTTGCACCACCTGTGGACTAAAGACACACGCCGACCTGAATGGCGCCCTAAACATTGGGAAGCGCCTCATTATGCTCATTCCCTCACTGAGAGATGAGAACGGACTAGGGATGTGGCTCACTCCTAGAGATAGAGCCATACTGAAAGCCCGGAGGAAGAAATCTTCTTCTCAAGGGAAGTCCGCACTCCCCCAGAGGACACCAGCCTCGAAAGGGGAGTCCGTGGCCGACTACGATGACCAGGCGACTCTTGAGTCGTTTGCGAGGAGTGAAGACCCTGCCATGGTAAATGCCGTGGAAACACCGACTGCTATCACACCCTCTGGTGCGT
>JABCSP010000064.1 GCA_018238825.1 Candidatus Thorarchaeota archaeon
GATCAAGCTATCTCTGAGGATACCCTCACGCAGACCAATATTCCAATCAGGAACGATTGCCTCAGCCTCTCTACTCTTCCGAAGTGCCCAGACAATATGTGACCACCCACGACTCATAATGAGAAATGACACTCGTTTATCCAAAAGACGATAGTCGCGAAGCTCAAGCAACGCCCCCAGAATGTGCTCGACAGAGTACCCTCTCATGACACTCACTCTACTCCTTCTCTTTAGGATAATAAAGTTTGGTTGTCAAAGGAAATGGGATACCTACGATAGGGGATGTGTACCCAAACTGTACTAAGTCGTTATGAAACACGGAAGTTAGAATGAATTGTGAAAGGGTGGCGAACACACAGTTAATCGTGGTAGGAGGGGGGAGTTTCGTAGTAATTGAGGGCATGTACGAAAAACTAGACTGTGCATTCGCCGTTGATCTATGCCAACTCCTACTCACATATCTATCTGTGACCTTCCTAATAAATCCATCAGAGAATCACAGTTTCTATGAACCAAAAGGCGAGTCGAGTCGTTCATTGGACAACTTTGATACGAAAATTCCGTTCAAACGACGGGAACCCGTGCAAATTCTCGTTCTTCAGAAGTGCACACACCGCAAGCCTTTTTGTAGGCTCATAATGACAAAAATTCGGTGCAGTGTATTGAAGAAATGGGAGTACACAGCAAAGGATGGGCGGTCCATATTAGTTCGAACTGCTCAACGCGGAGACGCTCCCAAACTGCATGAGGGATTTCATCGAGTAGTTGATGAGGGAACATGGCTACCAATATTCTCTGCAAATTCACATATCTCAGATTGGGTACACTGGATAGATAAGACAAATCGCAATCGGGATATCTTACTCATTGCTTTCTTAGATGGCGAATATGCTGGACATCTGACCTTGCAGCCTGAAGAATGGAATGCATCTCAACATGTTGCCAAACTTGGAATCATCGTGATCAAAGAATGTAGAAAAATCCATGTCGGTCGGTCCCTTATGCTGGCTGTTGAAGAAATCGGACTTGATAGGGACTTTACAAAGATAGTACTAAGCACTTTTGACGATAACGAGGTTGCTAAAGCACTATATCTTGACCTCGGTTACAGAATTGTCGGAATCCGAAAGAAACACTTCAATATGCCTAACGGTTTCATTGATGAAGTGTTAATGGAGAAGGAGATTTGTTAATAGTCTATTACTTTCTCCAGATTAAATCTCTGAAGTTGTTTGCCTGAGTGATTCGTATCCCATTTTTTGAAGGTTACAATTCTAAACGAAGAGCTTTATAGACGGTGTGTACATGAGAAAAGAACAAGAGCGGCCTGAAAAATAAGGTGCATAGTATGTGGCGTAGAATTGTTGATTACTTCAGAGATAGTCCTCAGAGACTAAAGGTAGCCCAAGCCATAGTTCGTCATGGATTCAGTGTTGACGGACCCGGTGTAATAAAATGTGGCAACATCCGCATACCTTTGAAATCATTAGGAACAGCTCTTCATATAGATAGACGAACTGTACGTGCAACTACTGAAGATATCTGTAGTAATTCCGATCTATGTGACTTCTTCAAATTACTAAAACCTGCAGGACCATCGCTTGAAGGCGTTCGTCGAGTTCTAGGATATGGTGTTGTTACAATAATGGTTGAATCACCAGACTCGCCAGGAATAATTTCTGCTGTTACCTCAATGATTGCAGGACGTGGTATTCCCATACGCCAAGTTCTTGCAGAGGATGTGGCAATCTATGAGGAACCTTGTCTTAAGGTAATTACTGAGGATCCCCTTCCAGGAAGTGTCATAGCAAATCTTTCTGAAATTAGAGGAGTTCGCAAAGTTATCATCGATAAGTAAGTCGGTCATTGTCCTATTCTGAACCTTGAAAAGGGGGATTTCTTCCGAATGGTAGAGTGCTTTTTGAATGGAACCCACACCTGAATCTCAATCCGCAGATGATGTCCTTGCAGAGTTCGAAGAAGAAACCGGACATAGCGGCATGTATCAGGTTGTGATGTTGGCAATTTCGTTATGTGTCCTACAGATTGGTTTTGGATTTATAGTTCCAGTTTTTCCAGTATACATCACAGAACTGGGAATGGGTGGTATTGAGCTGGGAGTATTAGCAGCCTCTTTTGCGGCCTCACGTATCTTTCTAGCTGGACCTCTGGGCGGGCTCTCTGATACAGTAGGTCGAAAAAAGATTCTCGTGTACTCGCTGCTTGGATTTGCAATTTCTAATATTGTCTATGCTTTTGCACAAGACGCATGGGTGATGATTGCAGCACGTGCAATGGAGGGTGCTGTATCAGCTGGTTTCTTTCCTACTGCTAATGCATTTGTATCAGATATGACAACTCACGAGAATCGAGGTACTGCAATGGGTTATCTCAGTACAGGAAATATGGTAGGTTTTGTAGTCGGACCTGTTGTTGGAGGCGTGCTTGCAGAATTCCTTGGCATTCGCCTACCTTTCATAATCGCAGCTGGTGTGACACTATTCACAATGTTGTTACTCACAATCTTAGTTCAGGAACCAAAACGAAGGGAAGTAACCGAAGTAACGAAACCTCCCAAAGTTCCGCTCAAAGAAGTTCTCTCCCGAGCTCGTGCCGCTTATGGTGCTCTTGGTATCGCTATGTTTGCGAATATGTTTGCAATCGGAGTTCTTGAAGTTGCATTCATGCTTGATGCTGTTGTCAGATTTGGGATAGGTCCACTTGAAATCGGAGGATTCTTTGGCGTCATTGGTATTTGCATGATAATTGGCAATATTGGTTTTGGTAAACTCTCTGATAAAATTGGTCGAAAGTGGTTGATAGTGACTGGAGCTATAATCGGGACAATATCCATGTTGATGTTTGCTACCGCAACTGATACATTTAGTTTCTATATCGCTGGTGCTGTTCTAGCAATAGGAATGTCAATGCGTGGACCCGCAATTCAGGCTTTGATTGCAGATCTCACTGAACCGAGCTCGTATGGACGTGTTATGGGTTTCTTTGGTGCAATTAACAATAGTGCTTATGTTGTAAGTCCTACGATGAGTGGTTATCTCTTTGATCTGCATGGTAATGCTATCTCTTCTCTACTCATTGGTGGAGGTGTTTCCCTAATTGGTGGAATAGTTGCTGGAGTTGCTCTTCCAGCGGACATAAAGAAGAAAGATGCTTCTGAAAGCAGTACACCTATCGAAACTCCAATTAGCGATGAGAGTGCGTAGAATCAACTTAGTTTCTTGAAAAATTGGAATCTAAACACAAGGCATATATGTAAAGTTTACTTTACGTAAAGTGTACTTTACATTGTTGCTTAATGTGATGCTGATGATAACAAACCAACTCAAGGATATACGAGAGCGGCAGAAGAGTAAAGCATCCAATCCAAACGAATGGACCCAAGAATCTCTAGGCAAACGAGTTGGTGTGACACGACAGACTATCATCGCTATAGAGCGAGGAAAATATAATCCAACGCTTGAACTTGCATTCCGGTTGGCGCGTGAGTTCAATGTATCGATTGAAGAGATATTCAATTATAGGAGCGAGGAAAATGAAGCGTAAAGAAATTGTAGCAAATGTTGCAGTGGCTGGAATTGGTATCATCTTTCTAGCTTTAATCATGTGGTTAGTTCCAGAGAGAGCTCTTGATTTTCTCTTCTTCGGTATTACTTCTGTTGGCATTACAACACTGATTCTTTGGAGAGCTAAGATTGATCATCGCAAAGATGAACGAACCATTCATTTGATGGGTCTTGGTGCACGCAACGCGTTCTTCTTCCTTATATTCGCTATGCCTATGTTAGCCACTTTCACTATCATTGGAGTAATCATTATGGAGGCATTTGTTGCACTGTGGTTACTCTGGATAGTGTCAATGAGCATTGCGTGGCTTTCGTTCTTCTATTACTATACCCGCTAATCAGATAATTGTCGCAGCTACGTATGCAACAACACTCTTGTTATCTCCACTGATATCACCTGATGTTGTATACTTCAGTAGATTGAACTGGACTGCACCCCTTTCTTTAGCAAAGACCATTGCAGCTGCTATAGGACCTGCTCCACATATGCTAATCCGATGTTTCTGAACAAAATTGAGGAATCCCTCGGGGTCAAATAATTCAAGGTACTCCATAGCCTGATTGTCTTTCATCTTGGCACTCTCTGCAGTTTCGAAGTGCGTAAAGTCTGAACTTGCAATTACAAGTACGTCTTCGTTCTCTGCGAGTTTAGCAAGCGTCAATCCTATCGATTCACAAACGCTGTAGGATTGGTCAGTGACACAAATTGGTATGAAATTTACATCAGGTCCAAAAATGTATTGTAGAAAAGGTACCTGCACTTCTATCGAGTGTTCGTTACTATGGGCTATGCAGTCGTTTACTGCAAATTTATTTTCTTCTACGATTGCAGCGCCTAGACCACTGTCGAATATTGCCTTACCTAATGGTGTTTCCCAGTCATCATTACATACTGCTAATCTAGCACCCATACCTGTATGATTTGGTCCAAGGACAACAATATGATCTGGCCTCCCATCTTCAAAGATATTTAGATAGGTATGTGCTGCTGGCATTCCAGAGTAAACGTATCCCGCGTGCGGAGCGATGACTGCTTTCAAATTCCTAGATGTTCCGGGGTCTCCTTCAGGTAGTTTTCCTGGACCTAGGTTTCCTAAGAAACAATTCTCTATACGTTTGGTTAGAAGGTCCTCTTTTCCTTCATAGAACCTTCCCGCAACAACAGGCATTCTTGTCATTGGTTCTCCCTTCGAGTATAATATACACTCCACGAGAAAAGCCTTTGGTCTCACCCTGTAGTTACTTTTTCAGAGATTTCTTGATGAATTCCGTTACTGCGTCTAGCTTGACCTGTTTAGTTTCCTTGGTCTTCATATCGCGAACGCTTACTTCTCCCTTCTCAATATCTCGTTGACCAATGATTACTGTTAATGCAGCATTCTTTGAATCCGCTTGAGCAAAGAGCTTCTTGAGAGACCTGTCCATGAGGTCTACTTGGCATGAGATTCCTGCTTTCACTAGCTTATTCTGTATGGCCATAGCATATCGAACCATTGGTGATTTAATGGGCGCTATGAAGACATCAAGTTTGGGCATGAGATTCTCTGGCAATCCTCGAGCTAATACTACCTCTATCATCCGACCAATGCCAAGGGAGATGCCAGTTGCAGGAGTAGCTTGTCCTCCAAATTTCTCGATTAAATGATCATAACGACCACCACCAAGAATGGAACCGACCTTTGGCTTACCCAAGTATCGACCTTCGAATACTGGTCCTGTATAATAATCGAGACCTCTTGCTAGAGCCATATCAAATACAATTTCGTTCCCAATCCCAGCATCATCGAAGATTTCTGCCATCATTACTAGTTCATCGACTCCTTCCATTCCGATTTCAGAGCCTGTAAGAAGTTCTCTAAATTTGTCCAGAGCGCCAGCGCCCGACCCTTTGATAGCAATAGCGTCAATCAGAAAATCACTTGATTCTTTGCTGATGCCTCTATTCTTTAATTCTTCAAGAACTCCATCACGACCAATCTTGTCTAATTTATCGATTGCTCTGAAACACTCGAATGCAAGCTCATCAGGCACACCAGCCCGCTCAGTGAGTCCCTTCAGCACCTTTCGATTATTGATTTTGATAAGGTAATCTTCTCCGAAAATTCGCCTAAGAAATTCAAGTGCAACAAGTACTACCTCTGCATCTGCTGCAGGACTTACTGCTCCGATGATATCTACATCTGCTTGTTCAAATTCTCTATAGCGACCAGCTTGGGGTCTATCATATCGCCAAGCTTTGCCCACTGCATAGCGTTTGAAGGGCTTGGGTAGATGGGGATTTGTAGCTACAATCCGAGCCAAGGGTACCGTAAGGTCAAATCTTAGCCCAACCTCTCGTTCACCTTTGTCAGTGAACTTGAAGGTTTCCGCTTCTACTTCTTCTCCGCCTTTTGCTGAGAGAGTTTCCCACAATTCCATTACCGGCGAATCGAGTGGCTCATAGCCAAATTTCTGGAAGACATCAATTGCTGTTGCAACAAGATAATCTTTAGCCCTCATCTCAGGTCCAAAGAGGTCTCTCATACCTCTAACTGTTCTCATTTCACTCATTGGAAATCCTCCAAAACTCGTTCCGGTAACAGGTGCGGGCGGCAGAGTATCCACTAGTTCTATCGGTAATCCAGATGAACAAAGCCACCGTCTTTCACTTTTGTCACCAAACTCGAATCCAGTACTTTTCACTTTAAGTGTTGTGTTAACTGGATTCTCTCACTCTATATAAGACCCAATGCAAACAAGATCAAGTATAGTGTTATGACCGAGCCCATAATCAGTGAATCGCGAGCCACTATTTTCAGAAGCCTTGTTTCCCTATCTGCGATATAGACATAGATCATCTTGTTAAGAACCGAGATTATTGTAGCAATGATTATTGCCATCCCAGCTTCTGGATATAGAGTTGGGTCAATCATGTATACAGCTGCTGAGCTTGCGACAACAGCTCCTGCTGAAACAAAACCACCAATGAGTGCTGCGATGATTAGCCCTGTTCCACTCAAAGATTGTGAAAAGAACAGCTGAATCAATACAACCCCTGAAAATATCGCTCCAAATCTGAGCGCTGGTCCAAACTCAAATGGGGACACAAGTTTGATAGTAAAGAGCTGACCCTCTTGAATATCGTCTGACTTGTTTTCTGCAATCATTCGAATCATGCTGAATACTATAAGGATCGTAATCGGGATTAGATAGAGTCTAAAGAGCAATAGTGTTCTATCTATGATTAGAAGTAGGAGACCATTACGAAGAACCATGGCAACATTTGCAAGATTGATAGAGAGAGCGATTCTACCTGCTCCCTTTCTTTCTTCCTTGACGTAGAAATCTGTAAGACTAGATACTGCTGCTTCACTGTTTGCAAGTCCACCGAAGAGTCCAAAGAAGTAGATACCACGGTCCTTGAATTTTTTAACAAGTAGATAGTTTCCAAAACTGACCACAAGCAGGAGTACTATTAGAAAATATGTCTGGAATGCTGGAAATTCTATGACACCTAATTGAATTGTCTGTGGTATCAACGGCCAGAGAAAGAGAATGATAACTCCCAATTCCGCTGCACTAATCATCTCTTCACGGGAAATCACATCAACTGCATAAGCCAGCTCATCCTTGAAACCAAGAATGAGGAATACAAGGAAAGATACTGCCATTGCAAAGATTTGTAGTGTTCCAAACATCTGACCATCCGCGGGGGTATCAAACCCAACAAGCGCTCCAAGAACAAAGACAAGTGCGAATACAAGAGGCGTGGTCAGTCCTTTTCCCATCCGTCGAAACAATTTCCAATAAACTTGTGCGGCAACGAGAAGAATAGAGATTGACACACCATAAATCAAAATCACCGGATTTGCAGTTATCTCCGAAATGTAAACAGACATTGCACCAAGAAGACTGTGTAGACCAAAGGATCTCACTCCTGCTACCCTTTCATTGTCCATCTTCTTCTGTCGCTCAAGACCAATCAAGGCTCCAACAACGAATCCGAGAAGAGCCTTCACAATTAGGTCTGAGGTTAGTAGCAATTCCTGCACGTAATGTCACCACTGGGACCTATTGGATTATGACGCCTCTCTTTTAAGACGTATCATGATGACAATTGCAAAATTAAAAGAAAAAAGAAACAATGGAGGCTGGAATTATTCCAACCTCGAATGTTTGAGCAACAACGTTAGCGGAACGTCGATAGATTCACCAGTAGGTAGGGATCTCCTAACTGTCATAGGAAGTACTCCCGATTTAAGTTCCAATTCAGCAAAACCGTAACGGGACATAGGTGCCTTTCTCACATCAATCATGACTGGGGCTCCCATAGCAATCTGTAGAGAACGTGCACCAATAATACGAGCTTTCTCGTATTTTGTCAGCCACTTTGGGCCAATAGTCACACCAATGGCTGCTTTATCCACGTCATAACCCGTTATCAGATTCTTTCTTTCCTCTGCACGAGTAATCTCTTCTAATGCTGGAAGCTCGTGTTTATCGGGTTCTGGCTCTGGTGCTTTCTTCCTCTTGGATTTTGCTTTAGCACTCAAATCAATTTCGCCCGAATCAATCTTCTCTTGAAGATCAAAGGCTTCTCCAATTACAGCATCAGCTTTAGCTTCGCTTAATCCAGTAACCGCAGCTGCAAGAGCTTCTTTGTCACCCTCTGACACTTTTTTGATTGTGTCATAACCTGACTCCGCCAACTTCTCAGCTGTCTTAGGCCCTACACCAGGGATATTTGTAAGAAGAGAGATACTCTCTTCCGGTGTTAGTGCTTCTGCGTCCACTTCTGCCTTTGGAGTATCATTCTCTTTCTTCTTTTCAGAGCCGTCTGCCATGAGTTTCACCTGATTCTGTTCTACGTTTGACTCTTTCTATTCGTCGTCGCCGCCAGGCATACCGCCGCCGGGCATTCCGCCCATTCCACCGGGACCGCCTTTTGAGCTAATGACATCGTCGATCTTGAGGATCATTTGAGCTGCTTCTGCAGCAGACATAATGATCTGTCTGTTGACAACAGCTGCTTCGACCACTCGGGCCTTTTTCATGTCATCAACCTTTCCTTTTGTGAGGTTGATGCCGTGATTAACCTTGCCCTCGGTGTGTGCTTTCCTCAGACTGACTATTACATCAATGGGGTCCAACCCTGCGTTTTCAGCAAGTGTGTTCGGGAGTGATTCAATAGCATCAGCAAATGCGTTGACTGCGTACTGCTCGCGACCTACAAGAGTTGATGCATAGTTTCTTAGCTGATTTGAAATCTCACCAGCAAGTGCACCACCACCGTAGGTGATCTGCGGGTGTACAACAACATCCCTAACGACGTAGAGTGCATCGTTCAATGCACGGTCGACTTCATCAACGATGTGGTCAGTTCCACCACGAACTAGAAGTGTAACAACGCTTGACTTTGGTGTGCCTTCGATGAAAAGCATTTTGTCATCTGCAACTTCTCTCTGCTCGATAATCTTTGCTTTGCCTAGGTCTGCTGCTGTTAGGTTCTTAATCTTTGAAACAATTGCAGCACCAGTAGTCTTGTGAACTCTCTCCACATCAGACTTTTTGATACGGCGAACTGCCATGATGCCTTCCTTGGCCAAATAGTGCTGAATAACATCATCAATTCCCTTCTGGGCAATGACAACGTTAGCACCAGACTCGACAATCTTGCTCACCATCTCTTTCAGCATGCGATCTTCTTCGTCGAGGAAGCTTGTCATAGCTGAAGGATCTGTGATTGAGATTTTTGCGTCAAATTCTGTCTTGGTTACTTCAAGAGCTGATTCAAGGAGTGCAATTTTTGCGCCCACAATTTTCTTGGGCATTCCAGCATGAACTACCTCTTTGTCAAGAACAAGCCCCTTAACAAGCTCGGTCTTATCGACAGTCATTCCAATCTGTTTCT